>NZ_JBEZLP010000017.1:0-208017 GCF_040652195.1 Streptomyces sp. NPDC048278 | reverse complement strand
ACAACGTCCACAGCTCTTCCGGCGCCATCCGCTCGACAAGCGCAGCAGTCATCACCCCAGACTGCCGCAAGATCACGCCAACTGAAATGGCGTCTAAGGCCGCCGTCGGACCGGCCCCGGACGATCGGTGACGGAGACGGCCGGCGACGGTCGCCGTCGGACCGGCTCCGCACGGTCGCCGTCGGACCACGTCCGGACGGTCAGCGGCGGGTGGTGATGAAGGTGCTGACCTTGTCGGCCAGTTCCTTTCCGGCCTCTTCCTTTTCCGGCTCGGCAGGCGCGGCGATGGCGGCGACGCGCGGATGTGCCGAGGTGGCGCCGATGATCACGAACTGCTGGTGCGGGTTGGCGCGCGCGGCGGCCTCGGTCGCGGGTTTCATGCCGGTGCCGACGGTGACGATCAGCTCGCAGTGATGCTGCACGGCGCCGTTGAAGTACGGCAGCGCGGCCTTCGCGTCGATGGTGGGGGCCGGGAAGCGCTCGGCGTTGACCCCGCCGGAGCGTGCCGCGTCCTGCATGCCCTGCCAGGACGCCTGGCTGAGCCGGGCGTCGGTGGCGCCCGCGGGCGAGACCAGCAGACAGGCCCGGAAGTTGCGGGAGACGTTGGCGGCCTCGGGCCGGGCACTCCGGTCTCCGCCGATCAGCACGGTGAGCGTCAGGGCCGCCAGGAGGGCGACGGCCGCGGTGGCCGCGACGACCGGGTGGCCGCGTACGAGACCGGTGACGCGGTGGACGGGGCGCGCGGTGAGAGCCGGGAGCCGCATGCTGATCGGTTTCCTCCTGTGGATCACGTACGACGGCGGGAGCGGCGGCGGACGAGGAGGCCGCCCGCCGCGGCGGCGGTCACCCCGGCCGCGACGCCGATGACCGCCACGGTTCCGCCCGGCACGCCGCCGGTCGTGTCGGCTGCCTTGGGGGCGCCGTCCCCGGCGGCGGCGAGCAGCGGATCGGCGCTCGCGGCCGGAGCCGGCGCGCCCAGGGCCTTCAGGGGGTCGACGATGCCGTAGCCGAAGCGGTCGTCACGGCCCGACCCTCCGCCGGGGCGGTCGGCGGTGCCGATGAGCCGGGCGATGATCTGCCCGGCCTTCTCCTTGGGGTACGCGGCACGCAGCAGCGCGGCGGCTGCGGAGACATAGGGAGCGGAGTAGCTGGTTCCGTCCTCGGTGAGGTAGCCGCCGCTGTTCCTCGTCGAGTAGATGTCCACCGCCGGGGCCGCCAGCGCGATGTAGGAACCGGACTCGCCGGCGGCCCAGGAGCCGCCGTCGCGCGTGGTGCCGGAGACGGCGACGACGCCGGGGAACGCGGCCGGATAGGTCACCGGGTTGCCCGCCCGGCCGCTGTTGCCCGCTGCCGCGACCACGACGACGTCGTGCCGGCGCGCATAGGCGACCGCGTCCCGGACCTGCGGGTCGGGGGCGGTGGTCACCATCGAGACGTTGATGACCGAGGCCCCGTGGTCGGCGGCGTAGACGATGCCCCGGGCCAGGGCGAGCGGATCCGCGGCGTTGCCGGCGCCGACCCGGACGGGCAGCACGGTCGCCCGGGGGGCCAGTCCGGCCATGCCCTTGCCCGCGCCGCCGGAGCCCGCGATGACTCCGGCGACCGACGTGCCGTGCGAGTCGGCCGAGAGGTCGACCCGGCCGTCGGCCGCCTGCTGGGTGGCGTCGGTGCCGGGCAGGACCCGGCCCGCCAGATCCGGATGACGGGCGTTCACCCCCGTGTCGACCACGGCGACCGTGACGCCGGCTCCCTGGCTGAGTCGCCAGATCCGGGAGGCGTCGAAGTGCGCCGCGTCCAGCGGCCATTCGGCGCCGAGAGGGGTGGGTGCGGCGGGCTGCCCCGCGGTGGCCGGAGGCGCGGCGGCCAGGAGGAGCAGCAGCGGCAGGCCGGCGTATGCGCAGGCTCGTAAAGCGCCCGACCGTCCCAGTCTCATCTGCCCCCGCAGCCACTCCGATGTCCTGTGGGAGCAGCCTTGCTCGCCAACTGGAAAGAGTGGGGCGGGAGTTGGCCAGGAAATCCACATGGGCTTGCAATGTACCGGTCAACCTTGGCGGGCAATGCCGGTCTTTGTCGGCAAAGGCCCGGGATATATGCCTGTCGGCCGCCGTCGCCGCGCTGATAGAAGAACCGGCTGTCCGGAGTTGGATGTTGGGCATCGCTGGGGGCAACGATGATGGGCCGGTTGTGGAGATCCACCGGGCAGGTCCGGGTGGCGCTGAGAGCGACGGCGTTCGTGGCGGTCGCCGCGCTGGTCGGGGTGCAGGGCGGCCAGGCCGCCCAGGCGTTACCGCGAACGGCGGCCACCCCCGCCACCCCGAAACAGCAGAGCGGCACCGCTGCCGGCAGGAAGCACGCCGTGCCGTCCTCGGCGACCGGGAGCAGAGCCAGAACCTCACTGGCCGACTCCGAGCCCGGCCGGGTCAAGGGTGCGGTGGGGGCGTACCGGGCCCACGGCGCGAAGAGCGACCCGGTGAACTCCGGCAGCAGGATCCACAAGGCCCCGAAGCCCGTCGCCGCACCCGCGGCGAAGAAGCCTCGGGGCTTTGTCGCGTCCACCAGCGTGGAGCAGCCCAAACTCGACACGGCCACCACGACCGTCTTCAGGAACGCCGACGGAACCTACACCGCGCAGATCCACACCCACGCGGTCAACTACCGGAAATCCGACGGCACCTGGGCCCGCATCACCGCCCCCACCGGTACCGCTGCCGCCCCGGGAACGGCCTCCGCCGCCTCGTACCGGACGACGGCCGCCGCGGGCAACCCGACCGGCCAGGGCACCGCCTCCTCCTCGACCTACGTCGAGTCCGGCGTCACCCAGAACTTCCACGGCAACGGGCAGCTGTACGTCGGTAAGTACCAGAGCCACGACTACAACTCCTTCCTCCAGTTCAGCGGCTTCGGCACCCAGTTCGCCAACGACTACATCGTCAACTCGACGCTCTGGCTGGACACCGAGTACTCCGGCCTGGACACGACCGGCGCCTGCTCGGCCGAGGCGGTGAACGTCGCCCCCGTCTCGGCCTCCTGGGACCCGGCGAAGATCGACACCTACCCCGGGCCCGCGGCCGGCGCGCAGATCGGCACCGCCTCCTTCGCGGCCGGCACCGACTGCTCCAACGGCCGTCAGTGGGAAGGCGTCAGCCTCGACACCAAGACGGTGATGAACTGGGCGCACGGCTGGGCGTCGAACTACGGACTGCGGCTCAGCGCGGCGTCCACCGCGGCGGCGGCCAAGGAGTTCTACGCCGACGACCCCTACCTGGCCATCGAGTACACGCCCAACGGCGCCGGCGCCTCCTACTCCGAGGTCAGCTACGCCTCGCCGTGGAACAACCAGCCCGGCTGGGGCAAGGTCACCGTGCAGAACCGCGGTACGGCCACCTGGACCCCGACCAACGGCTACAAGCTCTCGTACCAGCTCTACACCGTCTCCGGCACCACCCGCACCCTCCTCACCAGCCCCGCCGCGACCCCGGCGGTGATGCCCTCGACGGTCGCGCCGAACAAACCGGTCACCGTCACCGCGTCGATCCCCGCACTGACCGCCGGGCAGACCTATCTGATCTGCTGGGACATGTCCTACAACGGGACGCTGTTCTCCACCTACGGCGTCCCGCAGGCCTGTTACTCCCTGCCGGTGGTCAACAACCCGCCGATCGTCGACACGTTCACGCCCGGCAACAACGGCTCGGTGTTCAGCCTCACCCCGACGCTGGCCGTGACCGCGCACGATCCGGACAACTACCCGGGCACCGCGCTCAGTTACTCGTTCAACGTCTACGCCAACGGCTCGACGACCGCGCTGGCCTCCTCGGGCTCGCTCACCACGTCCACCTGGACCGTCCCGGCCGGCAAGCTCGCCTACGGCAGGACGTTCTACTGGACCGCGCAGGTCAGCGACGGCAACGCCGCCTCGCTGTGGTCCGCGCCCGACTACTTCACCATCCCGGCCGCGCCCCAGCCGCTGGTCACCGCGCACCTCGGCGCGGCCCCGTACGACGCCACCGTCAAGGGCGTCGACCCGCAGCTGGGCGACTACTCGACCCAGACCACCGACGCGACCGTCCCCGGCCCCTCCGACGGCCCGACGCTCAGCGTCCAGCGCACGTACAACAGCCTCGACCCCGGTGTCTTCAAGGCGTTCGGCGCGGGTTGGTCGTCGCTGCTGGACATGCGCGCCACCGAGGACGCGGACGGTTCCGGCAATGTCGTGATCACCCTGGCGGACGGCCGCCAGGAACGGTTCGGAGCGAACGGCGACGGCACCTACAGCCCGCCGGCCGGCGACTACGCCGTGCTGTCCGCACCGGCGGGCGGGTACGGCACCTCCGGCTTCATGCTGACGGAGAAGTCGGGCACGCGGTACTTCTTCCAGAACCAGGTCACCGACCCGGTCACCGGTCAGACCTACTGGGGTCTGACCCAGTACGGCAACCGCAACGGCCACGGCCTGGACGTCCAGTGGCTGCCCGTCACCCTCACCCTTCCGGACGGCAGCACCGTCAAGCCCGAGGAGCCCACGGGGGTCGGCTACAACCTGAGCCAGGACAACGGGTTCGACGACGGCGACCACAACAGTGCCGACATGCCCGTCACCCTCCAGCTCACCTGGGGCGTCCAGCAGGTCACCGCCTCCGACGGCACCGTGAAGAACGTCCCGCACGTCGACCAGGTCACCGCCAAACCGGGCCTGTTCGCGACCACCCGCAACCCGTGGACGTACGGCTACGACTCCGCCGGCGACCTCACCTCGGTCTGCCCGCCCGCCTCCAGCAGCACCACCGCGACGGCCTGCACCCAGTACAGTTACACCTCCGGCGCCGCCTCCGGGTCGCACTTCGCCTCGATGGTCCTGGACTCCAACCCCACGGACTACTGGCGGCTCGGCGACGCGACCGGCTCGGCCACCGCCAAGGACGGCGTCGTCGCCAACGAGGGCACCACCGACGCGACCGCCGCCAACGTCACCTTCGGCCAGGCGGGCCCGCTGGCCGGCACCCCCGCCACCGCGGCCTCCTTCAACGGCACCAGCTCCTACCTGGCGCTGCCGGACAACCTGCCGGCCAACGCGAGCAACCTCGCGGTCGGCATGTGGTTCCGGACCACGCAGGCGGGCGGGACGCTCTTCTCGTACCAGAGCGGAAAGCCCGGTACGGCTGTCTCGGCGAACTACACCCCGTCGGTCTACATCGGCACCGACGGCAAGATCCATGCCGAGTTCTGGGACGGCAAGGCCACGCCGATGGCCTCGCCCGCGGCCGTCAACGACGGCAAGTGGCACTACGTGGTGCTGTCGGGAGCCCGCACCAGCCAGACCCTGTTCCTGGACGGCGCCCAGGTCGCCACCCGCACCGGCAGCACCATCACGGTGAGCGGCCAGCCCTACACCACGGTCGGCGCGGGCGAACTCGCCGGATCCTGGCCGTCGATCCCCTCAGGTAACGCCCTGGGCTGGTTCAACGGACAGATCGAGGACGTCTCCTTCCTCCAGCACCCGCTCGGCCTGCCCGCCGTCCAGCAGGAGTACGCCTCCGCCACCCTCGCCTCCCGCGAACTGACCGGCACCACCCTGCCCTCCGGCAAGACCGCGCTCGCCGTCGGCTACGACGCGCTGACCGACCGCGCCTCCTCCGTCACCGACGCCGACGGCGGTGCCTACCAGCTGGCCACCCCGGTCACCACCGGCAGCAACGACTACTACTACGGCGCCGTCCGCGGCACCCGGCCCGCCCACGACTACCCGATGACCGAACCGGCCGGCCTCACCGCCGCCGACCAGTACGGCGTCGACCGCCCGTCCGACGGCACGTCGGACGGCATCTACAACGACGTCATGCTCGGCGAACCCGGCATCTTCGGCCCCGGCGGGGACTCCGCGGCCGGCTTCAACGGCACCGACTCCTCCCTGTCACTGCCCGCCGGAGCCCTCGACGACAGCAGCGGAACCGCCTCCGTCGCCCTGTGGTTCAACACCAAACAGGCGGGCGGCGTCCTCCTCTCGTACCAGAACGCCCCGATCGGCTCGGTGCCCACCAGCTACACCCCGGCCCTCTACATCGGCACGGACGGCCTGCTGCACGGCCAGTTCTGGGACGGCAGCCTCTCCCCGATGGCCTCCAAGGCGGCGGTCAACGACGGCAACTGGCACCTGGTCGTGATGACCGCGAGCGGCACCGGCCAGACCCTGTGGCTCGACGGACAGAGCCAGGCCACCCGCACCGGCAAGACGATCGCCGGCCAGGTCAAGACCTGGGGCGAGACCACGGTGACCGTCGGCGCCGGATACGTCGCCGGCTCCTGGCCCAAGCCGCCCGCCAACGCGCAGGGGTACTTCAACGGCGAGATCGGCCAGGTCGGCCTCTACCGGACCGACCTCGGCCAGAGCAGCGTCGAGGCCCCGCTCGGGCTGTACACGGCCAAGGGCTCGGCCACCCTGCTCATGCCGTCGACCACGCTGACGGTCACCGACCCCGCGCAGCACACCGAGACGTACACCTTCGACCCGTCCAACGGGAACCGCACCACCGCCGTCACCGACGCGGGCGGCGGCCGGACGACGTACGCCTACGACTCCCTCGGCTTCCAGGACGCCGTCACCGACCCCGACGGGCACGCGACCACCCGTCAGCACGACGTGTACGGCAACGTCCTGACGACCACGACCTGCCGTCAGACGAACTCCTGCCAGACCGCGTACTTCAGCTACCACACCAACGCGGCCGACCCGATGGACCCGCTCAACGGCAAGGTCCTCTACGCGGCCGACGCCCGCTCCGGCGCCACCGGCACCGCCGACCCGGCCTACCGGACGGCCTACACCTACACCCCGTTCGGCGCCCTGGCCTCCGTCACCACGCCCCCGACGCCGGACTATCCGAACGGCCGGAAGACCAGATACACGTACTACAACGACAACGAGAGCTTCACCAACAACATCGGCGTCGTGTACACCGAGGTGTACGGGATGCTCGCCACGGTCACCGATCCCAGCGGCAAGGTCACCCGCTACCACTACTGCGGCACCGACAACCGCGGGCAGGTCTGCAGCGAGACGGACCCGTCCGGTCAGATCGCCTACTACCTGGACGACCCACTCGGCCACCTCACCACGAAGGCGGTCGGCTCCGACGTCTACCCGGTGACGTTCTCCTCCACCGGCGCGCCGGTCGGCGGCGCGCAGACCACGTACACCTACGACCCGCTGGGCCGGACCCTCACCGAGACGGGCCCGGCGACCACCGACGCGGTCAGGGGCGTCACCCACACCCCGAAGACGACGTACACGTACGACGCGGACGGCGACCTGACCGGCACGTCGACCGCCGACACCACCGGCCACGACACCACCCGCGCCACCGCCTACGTCTACGACGACAACGACCGCGTCAAGACCGTCACCGACCCGGCCGGCCAGGTCACTGGGTACACCTACGACAGCTTCGGCCGCCGGACGACCCGGACCGACGCGGCCGGCACCACCTACCGGTACGCCTACTCGCCGACCGGGCAGCTGCTCACCACCACCCTGCTCGGCTGGACCGGCGACCCGACCGCGCCCTCCGACCCGACCGACCTGGTCGTGGAGTCCCGGGCCTACGACCCGGCCGGGCGGCTCGCCTCCGTCACCGACTCCATGGGCCGGACCACCGCCTACAGCTACTTCGACGACAACCTGCTCCAGTCGCAGACCGACGCCTCCGGCACCTCCGTCGCGACCACCACCAAGGCCTACGACTACGACGCCGCCGGCAACATGACGTGGGAGTGCGACGTCTGGTCCGGCACGGCCTGCCTCAAGCAGACCCAGTACACCGTGGACGCCGCCGACCGGACCGCCAAGACCGTGGTCGACCCGTCGGGCGTCAACCGGATCACCGTCAACACCTTCGACCCGGACGACAACGTCCTGTCCCGCATCCTCACCGGCGGCGGCCAGACCCGGCAGCTCGGCTACTCCTACGACGCCGCCGGGAACCGCACCGCCCAGTCCGTACGGACCGACACCACGGGGCCGACCGGCTACTGGCCGCTCACCGAGGGCGCGGTCACGGCCGCCGACTCCTCGGGCAACGGCTTCACCGGCACACCGTCCACCGGCACCTCCTGGGGGCCGCCGGGAAGCAACTACACGTCCTTCAACGGCACTTCGGGCGCCGTCCTCACCAGCGGCACACCCGTCGTGGACACCGGCAAGGCCTTCTCCGTCTCGGCGTGGGCCTACCTGAGCGCCACCAGCACCACGAAGGACTTCACGGTCGTCAGCCAGCAGGGCGCCCAGAACAGCGCCTTCCAGCTCGAGTACAACCACACCACCAAGTCCTGGGCCTTCGTCCGCGCGAGCAACGACACCAGCACGGCCACCAACTACGTCGCCAGCGACCCCACTGCGGCCACCGCCGGCACCTGGACCCACCTGGTCGGCGTCATGGACGCGCTCGGCAACCTGAGCCTGTACGTCAACGACGTCGAGGTCAGCGGCAACTGCCTCAACTGCACCCTGGTGACCGACCCCACGCCGATGGCCAGCACCGTGGGCGTCGCGATCGGCCGGGGCAAGGCCGCCGGCGCCTCGGTCAACTGGTTCGCGGGCCGGGTCCGCGACGTCCAGCTCTACGGGCGCGAACTCAAGCCGGTCGAGATCGGCCAGCTCTACGCCTCGGCCACCACCACCGGCGAGTCCCCGGTCACCGTGGGAGCGGCGGGCTGGTGGAAGCTGGACGACGGTGAGAACCCGTCCGCCGGCGACCACTCCGGCGCCGGGAACGCCGGCACCCTGAACGCCTCGACGAGCTGGTCGACGGAGAACGGCGGCTCCGCCGTCTTCGCCGGGGCCGGACAGATCGCCACCGGCGGGTCCGTGGTCGACACCACGAAGAGCTTCTCGGTGTCCGCCTGGGCGAAGATCACCACCACCCCGACCGGCACCTGGCAGACGGTCCTGGCCCAACAGGGCACCCAGGCCGCAGGGTTCTCGCTCGACTACAACCCGACCGCGGCGCGGTGGGCGTTCGACCGGGCCACCACCGACGTCGCGTCCCCGACCCTCGCCGGTGCCACCTCCACCGCCGCCCCCACCCTCAACACCTGGACCCACCTGGTCGGCACGTACGACGCGAGCAGCGGCAAGATGACGCTCTACGTCAACGGCACCGCCCAGAACACCGCGACGGACACCACCCCCGTCGCGAGCTCCGGGCCGTTCGTCATCGGCCGCGGATACACCGCCGGAGCCGCGGCCCAGTACTTCAACGGCTCGGTCGACAACGTCCAGACGTACAACCGCGTCCTGTCCGCCACCGAGGTCGCCGCGCTGCACACCTCGGCCGGCACCGCGGGCTCCGCGCCGCTCACCACCACCTGGACCTACGACCAGCGGGGCCTGCCCGTCACGATGACCGACGCGCGCGGCAACGCCACCGGCGCCACCGCGTCCGCGTACACCACCACCTACGCCTACGACGAGGACGGCCGGCTCACCACCACGACCTCACCGCCCGTGAGCACCGAGACCGGCGGGGGAGCGGCCCAGCAGACCGTGGCCGTCGCGAAGTCGGGCTACGACACCTTCGGCGAACCGGTGGAGACCGACGACGCCGACGGCAACATCGTCACCACCACCTACGACCTCGACGGCCGCGTCCAGGCCGTCTCCCAGCCGGCGTACACCCCGCCGGACGGCTCCGGCACCGTCACCCCGACCACCTCCTACACGTACGACGCGCTCGGCGACGTCCACACCGAGACCGACCCGCTGCAGCACACCGCGTCGTACGTCTACGACCAGCTCGGCGACCGTGTCCAGCAGACCCTGCCGGGCGGCCTGGTCACCCACGTCGGCTACGACACCGACGGCGAGGTCCTCAACACCACCGACCCGACCGGCGCCAGGACCGAGGCGACGTACGACGCACTCGGCCGCGAGGCCACCAGCACCCAGGTGGAGCGCAGGCCCACCCCGGCGGCCTACACGACGAAGTACGGCTACGACGGCCTCGGCGACCTCACCTCGATCGAGGACCCGCTGCACAACACCGCGACCGCGGGCTACGACGCCCTCGGTGAGATCAGCACGGCCACGGACCCACTGGGCAACACCACCTCGTACGCCTACGACGTCGCCGGACAGGTCGTCAAGACCACGGCCGCCGACTCCACGGCCGCCACGGAGAGCTACGACCAGGCCGAGCGGCTGGTCTCCATGACGCAGCTCGACGCGAACGGCGCCACCCTGTCCTCGACCTCGTACGGCTACGACGCGGCGGGCAACCAGACGACCGCCACCGACCCCAGGCAGCACACCAGCACCACCACCTACGACGCCCTGAACCGAGTGACCGGCCAGACCCAGCCGGTGGACGCCACCACCTCGATCACGACCTCCTTCGGCTATGACGCGGCGGGCAACGAGACCCGCTACTCCGACGCCGACAAGAACGCGACCTACTACACCTACAACCCGCAGGGCCGGCAGGAGACCAGCGTCGCTCCCAGCGTCACCGGTCTCACCTCGGCCGCCGACCGCACCACGACGTTCTCCTACGACGCCGACGGCCACGAGCACAGCATCATCCGCCCTGGCGGGGTCAGGCTCACCGAGTCCTACGACGACAACGGAATGCTGACGGCGGAGTCCGGCAGCGGCGCCGAAGGCACCACCGCGGCCCGCGCCTTCGGCTACGACGCCGACGGCCGCCTCTCCTCCGTCTCCGCACCGACCGGTACCGACACGTTCACCTACGACGACCGAGGCCTCCTCCTCACCCTGGGCGGGCCCGGCGGCACGGCGAACTACGCCTACGACGCCAACGGCGGCATCAGCAGCCGCACCGACGCCACCGGCACCGCCACCTTCGGCTACGACGCCGACGAGCGGGTCAACAGCGAGACCGACCCGCTGACCGGCACCACGGCGACGCTGACCTACACCAAGCTCGGGCAGCCCAAGACCACCACCTACGGCACGAACGGCGCCACCCGCGGCTACGACTACGACGGGCTGCACGAGCTCACCTCCGACGTCCTGAAGACCCCCTCCGGGACCACGGAGGCGTCGGTGGCGTACACGTACAACGCCGACGGCCAGACGGCCACCCGCACCACCACCGGCACGGCGGGCTCCGGCACCAGCACCTACGACTACGACTTCGCGGGCCGCCTGAAGTCCGCCACCACCGGCTCCTCGACCACCGCCTACGGCTATGACGCCAACGGCAACCGCACCAGCGCCGGTTCGAGCACGGCCACGTACAACGCCCGCAACGAACTGACGTCCGTGACGTCCGGCTCGACCAGCACCACGTACGGCTACACCGCGCGGGGCACGACGTCGAGCGTCACCTCGGGCGGCTCCACCACCACGTACACCGCGGACGCCTTCGACCAGCTGACCGCCACCAGCGCGGGCGGCGGCTACACCTACGACGGCCTGGGCCGGCTGGCCACCGCCGCTTCCGGCGGCTCCACGCACACCTTCAGCTACGCCGACGGTACGAACAACGCCGTCTCCGACGGCACCCAGGACTTCGCCCGCGGCGCGGACGACGGCCTGCTGGCGGTGAGCGCGGCGGACGGCACCTCCGCACGGCTGTCACTGACCGACAGCCATGACGACGTGACCGCCACCTTCACCGCCACCGGCTCGGCGCTCACCGGCTCCACCGCCTACGACCCCTACGGCACCCCCACCGCCACCAGCGGCAGCCAGACCGACCTCGGCTACCAGTCCGGCTGGACCGATCCGGGTACGGGCTACGTCAACGCCGCCGCCCGCTGGTACAACCCGGCCAACGGCGACTTCACCAGCGCCGACACGGTGAGCAACCCGCCCACTCCGGCCGTCAACGCCAACCCGTACGCGTACGGCGACGACGACCCGCTCGACGCCACGGACACCTCCGGCCACGACGCCTGCACCAGCGACGACATCAAGGCCCAGGAGGAGGCGTACGAGGCGCAGCAGGCCTATCTCAAGCAGTGGCAGGCGGGCGCCTGGGACCGGATGGAGAAGTACTCCCAGGAGCAGCACAGGAAGTGGGAGCGGGAGAACGCCCGGAGGATGGCCCAGAACGAGGCCGACGAACGGGCACTGCAACAGCAGATCGCGGACCAGGAGCGGCAGTTCGAGAACGAGTTCGACGACGCCATGAACTGGGAGCCGTCGGGTCACTCGGGCGGCCACGGTTCGGGGTCCGGCTCGGACTCGAACAGCGTCTCCTACGGCAACTCGTACGGTTCCTACGGCTCGCACGGCTCGTCCGGAAGCAACTACTCCTTGTACTACGGGGTCGCGGCCGGCGGGGCGCTGACCTACGGCTACGGCGCCGCGAGTTCCGCGGGCGGCGGGGCCGCCGCCGAGGGCCTGGAGGCGGTCGGCGACGTCATCTGGGAGGAGCTCGCCTCCGCCAGTGCCGAGGAACTCCTCTTCGGCCTTGTCCTGGCCGCCTCGGCGGACGACGACTGCGGCGCCCACGGCGTCCCCACCCGCCCCAAGAACCAGAACCTCGGCGGCGTCAACACCACCCCCGTCATCGGCACCACCCCGGACGAGGACCCGGCCGCCGCGGCGGCGCACGACGCCACCAGTTCGTCCGCGGCGCAGGACACCGACACCGCCACCGCCGACAGCGGCGGACTGGGCGGCGGCTCCGGCACCAGGCGCGACGACCGCTGTGACACAGGGGCGGGATTCAACAGCAAGGGCAACATCGTCTACCTGCCACGCCATCTGCAGGCGGGTGAGTGCGTGGCCACCGGAGCCTTCGCCAACCTCGACCAGTCCGACTACACACCACCACCGAGACCGAACCTCAGGTTCGGCCTGCCGGGGCTGACGAGCCTGCCGTCCGACAACCGCGCGCGAGGGCATCTCATCGGGTACGCGTTCGGCGGTTCCAACAAGGACACCCGGAACTTCGTCCCCATGTACCAGGTCGCCAACCAGGACATGTTCGACTATGCGGAGGCACCGGTACTGAAGGCCATTCAGGGCGGTGGGCACGAGTTCATCGAGGTGACCCCCGTGTACGGTAATCCGTCCTCGCCGATTCCCACCGAGGTGCACTTCGTCGCCTTCGGTACCACCGACCTGGAGTGTGTCATCGAGAACACGCCCACGGGCGGTGCCCGTTGCACATAGCCAGAGAAAGGCCGTTGCCGTGTCAGCCGCAGATGTCCTCACCCCCGTTCTCGGCCTGCCCCCGCAGCGGGCCGTGGGCACCTTCGAAGCTCTGGAAAGGGAATGGGGGGTGACCTTCCCCGAGGAATACGTGGACTTCGGCCGTGCCTACGGGGACGCGACGATCTCGGACTTCGTCTTCGTCTGCGGCCCCCGGACGCTCGAGTCGTACGCCGCGAGGATGGGGCCGAGGATGGAGCGCAGCCCCTTCGTGCCGGGGGAGGTGCTTCCCACCAAGGGCGGCATGCTGCTGTGGGGCAACACGGTCGAGGGCGACCAGCTGTTCCTGGTAGACCGGGGCGGAGACCGGTGGACGGTCGCCGCCTTCCGGCGCAACTGGGCGGACTGGTACGAGTCCGACCTGACGCTGCTCGAATGGCTGCGTCAGGCCCTCACCGGGCAGATCGCCACCGACTGGCTGCCGGAGTGGCCGAAGCGTCACACCCTCGTGCCGGCGCAGACGTGATCGCGGTGCGGGCGCGGCGTCCTCGCCCCTGAGCGCCCGGTTCCCCGTGCCGGACGCGCACATGCGGAAGAGGCGGGCCGATGTTCACCGGCCCGCCTCTTCCGCACCTTCAGGCCTTCAGGCCGGTTCTCCCGCGCCTTTCCCGAAGCCCTGTGCCTGCTGCGCGGCAGCCCGCGCGGCCTTGCGGCGTTTGCGGCGGCTCACCCGCGGTTCCTGGTCCGGCAGCCAGCCGAAGATCAGGCAGCTGCCGACGGTCCCGAGGAGGAGGCCGACGAAGAAGCCGCCCAGGTTGGAGGTGACCCAGCTGCCCAGGGAGCACAGCACGCCGAGGATGGAGTAGAACAGGCGCTGTGAGGGGCTGAAGAGGGTCAGCAGACCGCACAGCACCATGACCGCCGGCAGCAGATAGCCCGCCACGCCCTGCATACCGATATGGACGACGACCTTCAACGAGGCCTTCACGGTGACCAGGATCCAGGCGCCGCCCAGGGTCAGCAGCAGACCGCCCAGGAACGGCCGACGGGCCCGCCAACCGCGGAAGGCGGGCCGCCACCCCTGATGGGGAGAGTCTGTGCCGGACATCAGCAACCCGTGTCGCTGAAGCTGAGTTTCAGGCCGGGAAGCGTGAACGTTCCGGCGGTGGTCTTGTAGTTGGTCTGCCGCAGGTTGTCGATGTGCACGGTGTCGGCCTGCTGGCTGAAGACGCCGATGGGGCCCTGGACCCCGGCCTTGGTGAGGGTGCTCGCGTCGTTGCCGATCTCGATGTTGTTGAACGACGCGTCGCCCGACAGCAGGGTCGAGTCGGTGGTCAGATCGGTCGCCTGCACCTTCGACGAGCCGCTGCCCGCCTTGATGAGCAGGTTGGTGCCGCCGAGGTCGACGCTCTGGCACAGGCTGTCCAGGGTCGCCTTCTTGATCGCGGAGGTGACGACCAGCACCTGGCCGCCGGTGTCACCGGCGTTCGGGCTGCCGTCGGCCATGGTGTCGAGCGCACCGAACTGTTCGAAGCCGGTGCCGTCGAGCGACTTGGCGGTGACCGTGAAGGGCATGCCGGAGATGTACAGCGTCACCCCCAGCGCCCCCTGGGCGGTCAGGACCCCGATGCCGGCGAGGGCCAGAGTGGCCGGCACCGCCATCATGGCGGCCCGGCGGCCCCGGACCCGTCCACGTCTCGGTGTCCCTCCGGTGTCCCCGGTGGTGTCTGGTGTTGCGGAAAGAGAACCGCTTCCCGGGTTCTCAGGCGTGTTGTCGGCGGACGGAACGTCCGGGGACTCGGCCATGTCTGCTCCCATGCATTAGTCACGCGGGTTGGGCTTCAGTGGCACGTTGTCCTGGCGCGGACACCGGCTGCCGCGCACGCCTCCTCGCAACTCCCGGCGGGTGCAAGGGCTTTCTCGTTACGCAGCAGTAACCAAGCGGCAAGTTACCGGCGGTTACCTTTCAGGGTCAAGGTAGTTGTGAAAAAAGAGTGTTGAATTCGCGTCAATTATGTTCCGACCATGCATTCCCATGATCGAATAACCAACTCCCTTGATCGGCCTTGACGCTGACGGGCGATCAGGTCTACAACTCTCCCTGGTTTCACACGGATCCGTGGCGCCGGATCCGCCGAGCGGCATCGACCGCTTCCCGGCCTCTTCGATCACCGCTCCGCTCAGCGGCGTCGGCACGGTCGCTTCCCCCCAGGGGCCGTGCCCGAACGCCTCTCGACCGGCCCGGCCGGAGGCCTAACCCCCCCAGGCTTCCGGCCGGTGTCCGGCCTGGCTGCCGTTGCCGGCCCGTCACGTACGGAGAAGGCGTGACGAGCCGGCAACGGCCGGCGCCACATCCGCGCCCCCATCACCCCCCAACCTCACCTCACGCAAGTCCCCCTAAGAAAGAGGCAACCCGCATGCGTACGCGATCCCTCCTCGCCCTCGCCGGTACCGTCGCCGCCCTCTCGATCGCGGCCACCGTTCCCGCGTCGGCCGACGGCGCCGTGCTC
This sequence comes from Streptomyces sp. NPDC048278, assembly GCF_040652195.1. Classification (NCBI taxonomy): domain Bacteria; kingdom Bacillati; phylum Actinomycetota; class Actinomycetes; order Kitasatosporales; family Streptomycetaceae; genus Streptomyces; species Streptomyces sp. NPDC048278. The sequence goes on along the minus strand of NZ_JBEZLP010000017.1, from coordinate 192,390 downwards.
ACCACGGGCAGCGCCGGCGGCACCGCCGTCGCGGTCGGCGACACCCTCACCGCCTCGCTGGCCAGCGGCACCACCGCCACCCTCTACTCCAGCGCCACCAGCACCAGCGGCATCACCTGTGCCGCCTCGACCTTCACCGCGACGGTCACCGACAACCCGGCCGCCCCCGGCACCGCCACCGAGTCGGCCACCGCGCAGACCTTCAGCAGCTGCACCAGCAACGTGGTCGGCGTGACCGGTGTCTCCAGCATCACGGTCGACAACCTGCCGTACACCACCGCGGTCTCCTCGGACGGCACGGTCGCGGTCACCCCGCCGAGCGGCTCGACCGTCCAGACCACGGTGAAGCTGACCACCCTCCTGGGCAGCATCACCTGCGTCTACCAGGCCGCGAGCCTGACCGGCACGAGCTCCAACACCGACAACAGCCTCGCCTTCAGCAACCAGGCGTTCGCGAAGTCCTCCGGCTCCATCCTCTGCCCCTCCGCCGGCTACTTCACCGCCAAGTACGCCCCGGTCAGCGACAACGGCGCCGCCGTCTTCACCAACTGACCGTCTTACAAAAGCCGTTAGCGTCGACGCAGACGCAACGCCAGGGCGCCGCCGCCGGTGAGCACCAGCACCGCGGCGGCGCCGCCCGCCACCAGTGGCGCCGACGGACCCGAACCGGAGTCCGTGTCGGAGGCCACCGGAGTGCTGTCGGCGGTGGTGGTCCCGGTCGTGGATGAGGCCGGGGTCGCCGCCGCCGTCCGCTGTGTCCCCGCGGCAACGCTCTTCGAGGCGCCGGGAGCCGGCGTCGTACTCGACCGCGGCTTCGCGCCCGCCGTCGCCCCGCCGTCCTTCTGCCCGCCCTCCGCGGTGCCCTTCGCCGTCTCCCCCGCCGTTTCCTTCTTCGACGCCTTCGCCGCGAACACCACGTCGGAGCACGAGTAGTAGGTGTCCGGCGTGCTGGTGGTCTGCCAGATCGTGTACAGCACCTGACGCCCCGTCCGGTCGGCGGGCAGGGTCGCGCTGAAGCGGTACGCGCCGTTCGTCAGCGGCGGGTCCTTGACCTCCGCGAACGGCTGTGCGGGCAGCTCGGACCACGTCAGCGGCTTCGCCGGGTCGTAGCCGGGCTTCGTCAGATACAGCTTGAACGTGCCGGTGTGCGCGATCGTCGCGGCGTACGTCATCGTCATCCGGGCGCCCGGGGTCAGTTCGGTCGCGGGCCAGTCCGCGCGCGCCAGGTCGAGCCCCTTGTACGCCGGCAGACCGCCGCCGCACAGCTTCCCGTCCGGAATCACCTGCCGGTCCCGGCCGTCGACGCCCGCCACCCGGATGTCGTCCCACGCGACGAAGTTCTGCCCGCTCGCCGCGATCGCCGCCTTGCAGGCCGCCGTCGAGGCGCTGCCGCCGCTGGGGGAGCAGGCGTAGGCCCGGCTGACCGGATAGGTGGGCGCGCCGTGCGCCCGGGCGGACCCCGCCGCCCACGACAGGAGCAGGAGCGGGGCGGCGACGGAGGCTCCCGCGACTTTCAGGCGGGCGGTCGTCCGAGTCATGGGGCACGTCTCCTCGGCGGGCGCGGGTACGGGATTCTGCCGAGTTGAGTACGGGAACCGGCGCCGCACTGTTCATCGCGGTTGGTCACAGCGCCGGTCGAAGTGCGCACCGCCGACCGGATCGCCCGTTTTGCCGACTCGCCGGGCGCCGTTGAGAACCAACCGCGCGGCTCGTATCGTGGTGATCATCGACGGTCGCCCGGTCGGCCGCGGTACTTGCGGGACCCGGCGCGAACACGGGAGAGGGGTGCGTTCCGATCTCGTCCGTTCGTGCACCGTGGACCCTTGTTCACGAGGTCGCAGGCGCGACTTGCCCGTGTCCGTCACCGGGTCCGCACAGTTGCCTCCCGTTGCCGCACGGTGAGCTATCGTGTGCACGGGGTAAAAAAACAAACCGCATGCCCCGTCGGTTTGGAACCGTGGCGTCGTTGAAGTCGTGAAGTCGTGAAGGAGCGTTGAGTCGATGGCGAGGCAGTTACGCGCGGAGCAGACCCGCGCCACGATCATCACGGCCGCCGCCGACCTCTTCGACCGGCACGGGTACGAATCCACCAGCCTCAGCGAGATCGTCGAGCACGCGAAGGTCACCAAGGGCGCGCTCTACTTCCACTTCGCGGCCAAGGAGGACCTGGCGCACGCCATCATGGAGCTCCAGTCCCGCACCGCCGGCCAGTTGGTGAGGGAGATGGACAGCCGTGGCTACTCCTCGCTCGAAGCCCTGATGCGCACCACGTTCGCGATCGCGCGGCTCTCCGTCGACGGCCCGATCCCGCGCGCCGGCCTGCGCCTGGCCACCGCGGACGTCACCGTACGGCCGCCGCTCAGGCACCCGTTCACCGAGTGGCTGGAGTTCGCGACGCGCAAACTCCTGGGCGCCGTCAAGGAGTCCGACGTCCACCCGGACATAGACGTCGGCGCGGTCGCGCACTCCCTGGTCTGCTTCTTCGTCGGCACCCGGGTCGCCGGCCGCAACCTGGAGCCCGTGGGCCGACTGCCGCGCAGGGTCGCCGAGATGTGGCACCTGATGATCCGCGGCCTGGTCCCGGTGCACCGGCGCGCCCGCTACCTGACCCTCGCCACCCAGCTGGAGCGCGAGATCAGAACGACATGACGACATGACGACACGAGGAGCGGTGTCGGGGGCCGCGTGACAGGCACCGTGCGGTGCGGCGGAGCCGCGCGGTCCGCGCGATAGCGTGACGCCCATGCCCGACTCCGCCGCACCGCCCGTGATCCTCGGGACCACCGGTCCGTTCCCGCACAGCGTGCTGGCCGAACGCCACCCCGCGATCATCCGTCAGGTGCGGGACGCCTTCCCGTACGGCCCCGAGCAGCACCACGCCCTCGACGCGCTGCTGCACAACTGCACCGAGGGCGCGATCGAACCGCTGCCCGGCGATACCCCTGGCGCTCCCGGTGCTCCCGGTGCCCCGGGCGACTGGCGTGGCTGGGGCCTGGACGCCCACGTCGGCCGGTCCTGGTTCGACGTGCCGTGGCTGTGGTCGGAGAGCTGGTTCTACCGCCGTCTCCTGGACGCCGTCGGCTACTTCGCGCCCGGACCCTGGCAGGGCATCGACCCCTTCCGCCCGTTCAAGCTCGCCGAACTCGACGCCAAGGAGACCGACGAGGAACTGGCCGCGCTGGACGGCCTCGCCGGCGACGCGGACCGGGCCCTGCTGCACGGCTCCCTGTGGGGCAACCGCGCCGACCTCGGCTTCCGGCTCTCCGCCGCCGAGTCGGGCGCGGCCGTCGACGCCCTGGTCGCCGACGACAGCGCCGCGTTGTGGCCGCTGCTCCACGGCGGCACCCTGTGCCTGGTCGCCGACAACGCGGGCCGCGAACTCGTCCCCGACCTGCTGCTGATCGCCCACCTCCTGGACACCGGCCGCGTCGCCCGCGCGGTCCTGCACGTCAAGCCCTACCCCTACTACGTCTCCGACGCCACGACCGCCGACGTGCTCGACGCCCTGCGCAGGCTCACCGCGGCCCCGGGCGCCGCCGCCGGGTACGGCCGTACCCTCTGGTCGGCGATGGCCGACGGCCGCCTCGTGGTCCGCGCCCACCCGTTCTCCTGCGCCCCGCTGCCGTACGCCGAGATGCCCGGCGACCTGCGCGCCGACTTCGCCTCGGCGGCGCTGACGATCTTCAAGGGCGACCTCAACTACCGCCGTCTGGTGGGTGACCGGCTCTGGCCGCCGACCACCCCCTTCGCCGACGTCACCGCCTGGTTCCCGGGTCCGGTGGCGGCGCTGCGCACCCTCAAGTCCGATGTGATCACCGGGCTCTCCGCGGACACCGAGGCCGCCCTGGACGGGGCCGAGGGGGAGCGCTGGCGCACGGCCGGCACCCATGCCCTGATCCAGGTCAACCCAGGTGCATCGGCAGCGACTTGAGCCCGTTGATGAAGTTCGACACGAGCCGTTCGGCGGGACCCGCGGGCCGGAGGACGGCCGGTGCCTGCGCGTAGAGCGTGCGCAGCTGGAGCCGGGCGAAGTGGGCGCCCAGGCAGACGTGCGGCCCGTCCCCGAAGGAGACGTGCGGGTTCGGCGCCCGGGTGAGGTCGAGACGGTCGGGCCCGGCGAAGGCCCGCTCGTCCCGGTTGGCCGAGGCGTGCAGGACGACCACCTTGTCGCCCTTCCTGATCTGCCGCCCGCCCAGCTCGGTGTCCCGTGCGGCGGTACGGCGGAAGGTCAGCACCGGCGGGTGCCAGCGCAGCAACTCGTCGACCGCACCGTCCGGTCCGGCCTTCCCTGCGCGCAACAGGCGGTACGACTGCGGGTGTTCGGCCAGTGCCAGCAGTCCGCCGGGGGCGGCCGAGCGCACCGTGTCGTTGCCTGCGACGGTCAGCAGGAAGAAGAACATCTCCAGTTCGCCGTCGGCGAGTTCCGGGTCGTGGGCGAGGGCCGTCATGACGTCGTCGGCCGGGTTCCGGCGCTTGTGCGCGGCGAGTTGCCGGGCGTACCCGAACATGTCCCCGAGCATCGCGGGCGACCGTGGATTCACCGGCCTGCCCTCGCCGTCGAGCGTCCCGGGGCCGGCCTCGTCCGGGTCCTGGTAGCCGATCACCCGCTGCGTCCAGTGCAGCAGCAGCCCCCGGTCGCTCTCCGGGACGCCCAGCAGATCGGCGAGGTTGAGCAGCGCGTACTCGTCGGTGACGGCGGCGACCAGGTCCACCGTGCCGTCCCCCGCGCGGGCCTTCTCCAGGGCCCGGGTGAACAGCGCCCGGGCCCGCTCCCGTACCACCGCCTCGAACCGCTCGGTCCGCCCCGGGGTGAAGGCCCGGCTCACCGTCCGCCGCAGCCGGCCGTGGTGCGGCGGATCCTGGTTGAGCATCATGCGCCGGATGAACGGCAGGTCCTCCGGGTCCGGATCCCGGATCTGGGTCGCGCCCAGCCACGACGAGTACGTCCCCGGGTCCTTGAGCACCCGCACCACGTCCGCGTGCCGTGCCACCGCCCAGAACCCCGGCCCGGCCGGCCACCCCAGCACCTCGGGCTCCTCCTGCCAGGCCACCGGGTGGTGGTCGCGCAGGACGCGGTAGTCGGCGTACGGCACGGCGACCGCGTACCGGCGCGGATCGAACACATCGGGGACGGGCGGGGCTTCACCGGCATCGGCAGAGGCGGTCATGCGACCACGGTGGCCCGTGCGGCGGGGCCCGGCAAGACGGGCCCCAGCAGGGACGCAGCGGGTCCGCGGTCCGCGGGGGCGCTCCGGGACGCCGCCGCGGGAGCCCTGGCCGCCCGGAGTTCCCGGATTCGGCCCCGGTTCACGCGATGGTGTGATCATGTGCCGCGCGCCGGATGGCCATCGAGGCGCGCGGGTAGGGCCCCGGCCATGACGCAGCCGTTCGAACTCCCGCACTTCTACATGCCGTATCCCGCGCGGCTCAACCCGCACCTGGAGGAGGCCCGGGCCCATTCCACCGAGTGGGCCCGCGAGATGGGCATGCTGGAGGGTTCCGGCATCTGGACCCAGGCCGACCTGGAGGCACACGACTACGGCCTGCTGTGCGGCTACACCCACCCCGACTGCGACGGCCCCGCCCTCTCGCTGATCACCGACTGGTACGTGTGGGTGTTCTTCTTCGACGACCACTTCCTCGACATGTACAAGCGAACCCAGGACCGCGCCGCCGGCAAGGCCCACCTCGACCGGCTCCCGCTGTTCATGCCGCTCGACCCGGCGACGCCCGTGCCGGAGCCGCAGAACCCGGTCGAGGCGGGCCTCGCCGACCTGTGGGCGCGCACCGTGCCGTCGATGTCGGTCGACTGGCGGCGGCGCTTCTCGGTCGCCACCGAGCACCTGCTGAACGAGTCGATGTGGGAGCTGTCCAACATCAACGAGGGGCGGATCGCCAACCCCGTCGAGTACATCGAGATGCGCCGCAAGGTCGGCGGCGCCCCGTGGTCGGCGGGGCTGGTGGAGTACGCGACGGCCGAGGTGCCCGCCGTCGTCTCCGGCACACGGCCGCTCAGGGTGCTCATGGAGACCTTCGCCGACGCCGTCCACCTGCGCAACGACCTGTTCTCCTACCAGCGAGAGGTGGAGGACGAGGGCGAGAACAGCAACGGCGTGCTGGTCCTGGAGACCTTCTTCGACTGCACCACCCAGGAGGCCGCCGACGCGGTCAACGACATCCTCACCTCCCGCCTCCACCAGTTCGAGCACACCGCCCTCACCGAAGTCCCGGCCCTCGCCGCCGAGAAGGGCCTCACCCCCGGCGAGGCCGCCGCGATCGCCGCCTACACCAAGGGGCTTCAGGACTGGCAGTCGGGCGGCCACGAATGGCACCTGCGCTCCAGCCGCTACATGAACAAGGGCGCCGTCCCGTCCTCGCCCTGGCAGCAGCTCACCGGCCCCGGCACCTCCGCCGCCGACGTCGGGGCCTTACTGGCCGCGGCTGCCGCGGAGCGCCTGCGCGCCTACTCCCATGTGCCCTTCCAGCAGGTCGGCCCCTCCCTCCTGCCCGACTTCCACATGCCGTACGAGGTCGAGCTCAGCCCGCATCTCGACGCCGCCCGGCCCCGGCTGGCCGCCTGGATGCACGGCACCGGCATGCTGTCCGAGGGCGTCTGGGACGAGGACCGGCTGACCGCCTCCGACCTCGTGCTCTGCGCCGCGGGGCTCGACCCCGACGCCACCCCCGAGGAACTCGACCTGAGCGCCCGGTGGCTGGCCTGGGGCACCTACGCCGACGACTACTACCCCCTCTGCTTCGGCGCCCGCCGCGACCTGGCCGGCGCCCGGCTCGCCACCGCCCGACTGTCGGCGTGCATGCCCCTCGCCGACGAACCCGTGCCGGTGCCGGCCACCGGCATGGAACGCGGCCTGCTCGACCTGTGGGCCCGCACCACCGCCGGGATGGGCGCGGAGGACCGGATCGCTCTCCGGCAGTCCGTCGACCGGATGACCGAGAGCTGGCTCTGGGAGATGTCCAACCAGCTCCAGCACCGCATCCCCGACCCGGTCGACTACCTGGAGATGCGCCGGTCCACCTTCGGCTCGGACCTCACCCTGAGCCTGGCCCGCCGCGGCCACGGCCCCGCGATCCCGCCGGAGGTGTACCGCAGCGGCCCGGTGCGCTCCCTGGAGAACGCCGCCATCGACTACGGCATGCTCGTCAACGACGTCTTCTCCTACCAGAAGGAGATCCAGTACGAGGGCGAGCTGCACAACGCCGTCCTCGTCGTGCAGAACTTCTTCGGCGTCGACTACCCGACCGCGCTCCATGTCGTGCACGACCTGACGACCCAGCGGATGCAGCAGTTCGAACACGTCGTCGCGAGCGAACTCCCCGTCGTGTACGACGATTTCGAGCTGTCCGCCGAGGCGCGCGAAGCCATGGAGGGCTACGTCCGCGACCTGCAGAACTGGATGGCCGGCATCCTCAACTGGCACCAGCGCGTCGACCGCTACCGGCCCGACCACCTCGCCCGCCGGACCCACGGCTTCGTCCCGGACCGCCCCCCGCTCGCCCCGGTACTCCCGGTCGGCTGACGGCGCCCGCCGCACGGGTCCCTACCGGAGGGAGGCGTGCAGACCCCGGGCCCGCTCGGCCTGCGCCAGGTCGCCCAGCCGCTCGAACTCCCCGGCCAGCCGGAGCAGCGGCGCCGGATCGAGGTCCTTTCTGCTGCCGGGCCGCAGCAGCAGGCTCTGGTCCAGGTATATGGCGTCCAGCCGCCGGATCAGCGCCACCCGGGCGAGTTCGGTCATCCCCTGCTCGGCCGCCAGCCGGGCCCAGGTCGACAGCGGCTGGTCGGCCGGGTCGCCGGGCACCTCGTGCCGTACCGACTCCCACAGGGGCGGCCGGGGGTGCGGGTCCAGCAGGTCGTAGGCGCAGCCCTCGTCCGCGTTGAGCAGGAGGAAGTCGGGCTCGGTGCGCAGCAGAGCCGTGTGCAGCATGCCGAGCAGGTCGACGGGGGATCGGTCGGGCAGGCCCAGGGCGGCCCGGAGTTCGGCGCGCTCCTCGTCGATGCCGTGGTACTCGCGGATCTCGTCCTCGATCTCGGCCACGCGCGCGAGGATCGCCGCCTCGCCGTCCGCCGGAGTCAGGCTCACGTGGTCCCGCCAGCCCGGCAGGCCGATCACGACTTCCAGCGCCTCGTCGACGGACGACCCTATGATCCCGGCCGAGCCCTCGGAGTCGGCGTACAGCAACGAGCCGTCCGCGCACACGAAGTACGTGCCGCCGGTGTCGCAGCCCGCCACCGCGTCCAGCGAGCCACCGGAGGCGAGCCGACCGGTTCGACGTGGCCGTCGCCGGCACGGTCCAGGTCGAAGTTGAAGGGAAACGCCGCCAGTTCGGCCAGGCGGCGGTGCTGCCGGAGCAGCCGCAGGCAGTCATCGGTCATGTCACAGAACGTAACAGCCCCCACTGACAACGGCGTCCGACGACGACGGGGAACGGGGAACGGGCCGATCGGAGTCGCGGTACGCCGACCGCAACGTCCCTTGGACCACGGCGAGTTGGCGCGCCGGTAGGGTGGCGTGTCCGTCCTGGTCGGCGGGGATACGGAGCGATGGATCACGTATGAACGGTGACGGTGACGGCAGCCGCGCGGTCGCTTCGGAGCCCGGGCCGCGGGGTCGCGCCCGGCAGGCCGCGCCGGACGGGGGCGACCGCGACGTCGAGACGCTCCGGATCCGCCGGGTGTCCGGCTCCGTCGCGGGCGCGAACTCCCTCATGAAGTCCAGCGCCCTGATGGCGGCCGGAACCCTGGTCTCACGCCTGACCGGCTTTCTGCGCACCCTGGTCATGGGGGCGGCGCTCGGTGTGGGAACGCTCAACGACACCTACCAGGTGGCCAACACGCTCCCCACCATGATCTACGTGCTGGTCGGCGGCGGCGCCCTCAACGCGGTCTTCATCCCGCAGCTGGTGCGGTCGATGAAGGAGGACTCCGACGGAGGTGCCGCATACGCCAACCGTCTCATCACCCTGGTCGTCACGTTCCTCGGCTCCGCGACCCTGGTATGTGTCGTCGCGGCGCCGGAGTTCATCCGCGTCATGTCGCCCTCGATGGCCACGCACCCCGACCAGATGCGGGTCGCGGTCGCCTTCGCCCGCTACTGCCTGCCCACGATGTTCTTCATGGGGATTCACGTGGTGATGGGTCAGATCCTGAACGCGCGGGAGCGGTTCGGCGCCATGATGTGGACGCCCGTCCTGAACAACATCCTGATCATCGCCGCCTTCGGGGCGTTTGCCTGGGTTTTCGGTACGGCCTCCCGCTCGGGAATCTCGGCATCGACGATCACACCGCAGGGAATACGGCTCCTCGGTCTCGGCACGCTTCTGGGGCTGGCGGTTCAGGCCCTGGCCATGGTCCCGTACCTGCGCGACTCGGGATTCCGGATCCGCCTCCGCTTCGACTGGCGCGGCCATGGCCTCGGGAAGGCTCTCGGCCTGGCGAAGTGGACCTTCCTGTTCGTGCTCGTCAACCAGGCCGGCATGGTCGTCGTGACGCGTCTTGCCACCGCCGCCGGTGCGACCGCGGAGAAGGCCGGACACCCCGGCACCGGCATCACCGCGTACAACTACGCGCTCCTCCTCTGGCAGATGCCGCAGGCCATCATCACCGTCTCCGTGATGACAGCCGTTCTTCCCCGCATCGCCCGCGCCGCCGCCGACGGCGACCACGCAGCGGTCCGGGACGACATCTCCCGGGGACTGCGCACTTCGGCGGTCGCTATCGTTCCCTGTGCTTTCGCGTTTCTCGCTCTCGGAGTGCCTCTGATCCAGCTGCTCTACGCCGGAGCCGGTGAGGAAGGCGCCCGCAACATCGGCTTCGTGCTGATGGCCTTCGCCCTGGGGCTGATCCCGTACTCGGTGCAGTACGTGGTGCTGCGCGGGTTCTACGCCTACGAAGACACCCGGACGCCGTTCTTCAACACCCTCGTCGTGGCGCTCGTGAACGCCGCCGGATCCTTCGCGGCCTATCTGCTGCTTCCCGCGCGGTGGGCCGTGACCGGCATGGCCCTCTCCTACGGCCTGGCCTACGTCATCGGTGTCGGCGTCGCCTGGAGACGGCTGCGCGGCCGGCTCGGCGGCGACCTCGACGGCGGGCGGGTCCTGCGCACCTACGCCCGTCTCATCGGGGCCGCCCTTCCCGCGTCCCTGGCGGCCGGATGGGTCGCCGCCCGGCTGATGACAGTGATGCACACCCCGGCCGTCGCCGCGCTCACGGCACTCGCCGCGGGAGCGGCCGTACTGATCGCTCTGTTCGTCCTTCTCGCACGCCTGATGCGCATCGACGAAGTCGACGCCATGGTGCACATGGTGCGGGCACGCCTCGGCCGCTGAACAACACGGCGGCCGGGAGCCGGACGGCGGGGCCCCGGCCTCACACCGACGCGCGAACCCGCTCGTCGGCATGCGCGACGGCCGCCCGGGCCAGTGCCCGGATCACCGGATGCGGGTGCGAGCCGTCGCCCGACAGCTCCGGCTGGAAGAGCGTGGCCAGGAAGAAGGGGTGGCCGGGCAGTTCGGCGACGCGGACATGGCCGTCCTCGTCGTGGCCCGAGAGCCGCAGCCCGTGGGCGCGCAGGGTGTCGAGGTGGCGGGAGGGGCCGTACGAGCAGAAGTAGCGCTCGACCGTGCGCCCGGAGCCGATCGCCGACTCGGCCAGGGTGCCCGGCTCGACGCGCACCGCGGCCTCGTGACCGACCAGGGAGCAGGCCAGCGGCTCGATCAGGAGGTCCTCGGCGTCGGGGTCGTTCTCGGCGTGCGCCACCCGGGTCAGGCCGCAGACGTCGCGGGCGTACTCCAGGAGCGCGTGCTGGAAACCCCCGCAGGTGCCCAGGAACGGGATGCCCTCCTCGCGGGCGGTCCGGATCGCCCGCAGGACGCCCGCCTCGCTGCGGTACGGGCTGCCCGGCAGCACCCACACCGCGTCGAAGCCGCGCACCGCGTCCGCGTCCTCGGCGTCCTCGGAGGGGATCCAGTAGGCGTCGAGGACCAGCCGGTCGCGCCGGGCCAGGGCGTCCAGGAGGAGCGGGATCCGGGTGTGCGACACGACGTTGGGGGAGCGGTCCCCGACCAGGGCGAGCGTGGCGGTCCGAGCTGCGGAGTTCGTCATGGATCCATCCTCGGCGCGCGCTCCGGTTCACGTCCAACGATGATCGGTGTACTCCTGATAAGCATCACTGATGCGATCCTGGGTGACATGGATCCGCACCTCCTGCGCACGTATGTCGCCGTGGCCCGCCTGGCCTCCTTCTCGGAGGCCGCGCGCGAGCTGGGCTACACCCAGTCCGCGGTCTCCCAGCACATCGCCGCCCTCGAACAGGACCTCGGCGCCGCGCTGCTCACCCGCCGCCCGGTGACCCCGACGGCGGCCGGTGAACGGCTGCTCGAACACGCCGCCCCGCTGCTGCTGCGCCTGGAGGCGGCCCGCGCGGACGTCGTACGGATGGCCGCCGCACCCGAGCCCGGCCTGACCCTCGCCGCCACGCCGACCGCCCTCGGCCCCGCCGTCCTCGCCGCGCTCCCCGCGGCCGGCGTCACCCTGCGCGTCCTGCCCCGTGACGGGATCCCGGCCGCGGTGGCCACCGGCACCGCCGACCTGGGCCTCCTCGACGGGCTCGCCGCCCCCAGCGACCCCCTGCGGGTGCCCGACGTGGCGCCCCTGACCGCGCACGGCGCCGGCGAGGAACCCGTCGCCGTCCTGCTCCCCGCCGGACACCCGCTCGCCCGCCGTCCCGGCCTGCGCCTCGCGGACCTCGCCGACGCCCGCTGGCTCGACGCCCCCGACGCGGCCCCGCCGCTGAGCCAGTTGCGCACCGCGACCGGCGGCGGTGCCTTCCGCCCGGCCCTGCGCTACGACGGCTCCGACGTCCGCACCCTCACCGCCCTGACCGCCGCGGGACACGGCCTCACCCTGCTGCCCCTGCGCACGGCCACCGGCGTCCCCGGCACGGTCGCCGTCCCCGTCACCGCACCGCGCCTCGTCCACCGGGTGGAACTGGTGTACGGCGGGACCCTCGCAGGGGCGGCAGCGGACCTGCTGGCGAGCCTTCTCGACGGTGCCCAGAGCGCAGGTCGGACCTGAGGCTTCCCGCTCCTGACCGGGGGTCAGTCTCACTCGTTCGTGTCTCGTCGCGCCCGCGTGCGCCGGGTAGGGCTCGGGGTGGAGGCGAACCATGGAACAGACCGCATTGCGTCCCAAACCGATCCCCGGTCAGGAGCGCGGGGACAGCCCCCCACCCGACCCGGCCCACCGCCCGCACGCCGCGCGCCGACGCGGCCGTCGGATCAGGACCCTGCTGTTCGGCCTCTGTGCCGGCACCCTCCTGGTGTTGTCCGGGGTCGGCATCGGCACGGTCGGCGCCACGGTGATCGGCATGAGCAGACTGGCCGAACTACGGCACCGGACCCCGCCGGCCACCCCGCGCCCCGCACCCCCGGCCACCCCCACCCCCTCGCCGACGGCCGCCGCGACCCTGGGCGTGGAGGCCGTGGACGCCGACAAGGTGGGCGCGCTGGTGGTGGGCGTCCACGTGCCGGGCCCTGGCTACACCGCGGGGCTGGTGCGCGGCGACGTCCTGCTCCAGCTCGGCGCCCGACGGATCGACAGCGCCGCCGACCTGGTCCGAGCGGTGACCGACGCCCGCCCGGGGAAGGAAGCCAGACTCACCGTGCGCCACGCGAGCGGGGGCTACCAGCAGCTGACGGTGGTGCCGGGCGTCGTCATCTGAGAACACCTGCACGGACGCGCCCCAAAGGGGCGCGGGGAACTGCGCGACCAGCCACGACTCACCCGCACCGGCAACGCAACCGCAACCCGCGACGGCGGCTCTGCCCAAACCGGCTCGCGCGGCCCCGCCGCACCCGGCAGGATGCATGCGGAGGCCCGTACCGCCCCGCCACCCGCGCAAGGAGGCCCTGGATGACCGGCACCACCCCCGCCGCCCCCTTCACCGCCGCCGACTACAGGTCCCGCATGACGCGCGCGGCGCACACCGCCGCGGACGCCGGCCTCGCGGGCCTCCTGATCGCCCCCGGCCCCGACATGGTGTGGCTCACCGGCTACACCCCCACCGCGGTCACCGAACGACTCACCCTCCTCGTCCTGGCCCCCGGCAGGGACCCCGTGCTGGTCGTCCCCACCCTGGAGGCCCCCGACGCCGCGAAGTCGGCCGCCGCGGACGTCCTGACGCTGCGGGACTGGACCGACGGCACGGACCCCTACACCGTCACCGCCGGCCTGCTCGCGAAGGGCGGCCGGTTCGGTATCAGCGACAACGCCTGGGCCATGCACCTGCTGGGCCTGCAGAAGACACTCCCCGACACGTCCTACGCCTCCCTCACCGACGCACTGCCCATGCTCCGCGCCGTGAAGGACGCGGCCGAGCTGGAACTCCTCGCCGCCGCCGGAGCGGCTGCGGATTCGACGTTCGAGGAGATCCGCAAGGTTCCCTTCGCCGGCCGCCGCGAGTCCGACGTGGGCCACGACCTCGCCGACCTGCTGCGCCGCTTCGGCCACGACCAGGTCGACTTCACCATCGTCGGCTCGGGACCCAACGGCGCCAACCCGCACCACGAGGTCGGCGACCGGGTCATCCAGGACGGCGACATGGTCGTCCTCGACTTCGGCGGCCTCAAGGACGGCTACGGCTCCGACACCACCCGCACCGTGCACGTCGGCCCGCCCACCGCCGAGGAGCGCGAGGTGCACGACATCGTGCGCGCCGCCCAGGAGGCGGGTTTCCGGGCCGTCCGCGCCGGCGCCGCCTGCCAGAAGGTCGACCGGGCCGCCCGCGCGGTCATCGCCGACGCCGGGTACGGCGAGTTCTTCATCCACCGCACCGGCCACGGCATCGGCGTCACCACGCACGAGCCGCCGTACATGATCGAGGGCGAGGAACAGCCGCTCGTGCCCGGGATGTGCTTCTCCGTGGAGCCCGGCATCTACCTGCCCGGCCGCTTCGGGGTGCGCATCGAGGACATCGTCACGGTGACCGAGGACGGCGGCCGTCGTTTCAACAACACCACCCGCGAGATGGTCGTCGTGGGCTGACCGACCCGGCCCCGGCACCCACCACTCGCCCCTACCCCATCCCGAACGGCAACGGCGCGATCCATGACCCAGGCACCGACTCCCACCGCGGACACCGTCCGCCGACTGGTCCGTTCGCTGCTCAAGGAGGGCGCGGACGGCGCCGCGGGCCCCGACGTGCGGCCCGTCGCGCAGGGCGGTGAACACTCCGCCTGGTGGGTCGGCACCCGGCATGTGCTGCGCCTCGCCCCCGACCGGGACGCCTCCGTCCGCCAGCGCCGCGAACTGCGCCTGCGCGACCTGATGCGACCGCACCTGCCGGTCGCGGTCCCGGCCGGCGTGGCGCACGGCGAGTGGGCGCCGGGGCTGACATACACCCTGGACACCGTGATCGCCGGGGGGACGGCCGAGGAGCACGACGTCTCCGCGGTCGGCGAGGCGGACCTGGCCGGGCTGCTCACCGGGCTGCGCGAGGTGCCGGTACGGCAGGCCGAGACGCTCGGTGTGCCGCGCACCCCGCCGCGTTCCCTGGAGGCGCTGCGCCGGATGGCCGTGCCCGCCGCCGAACGCCTGGCCGCCGCCGACGAGTTCGACCCCGCCCGGCTGCTCCAGCTCACCCCGCCGGGCGCCGCCCAGCTCGCCGCCCAGCCCGGCACCGCCGTGCTGGCCCACCACGACCTCAAGGGCGAGCACCTCGTGGTCAGCGCCGACGGCAGGGTGCGCGGCGTCCTCGACTGGACCGACGCGGCGGTCGGCGACCCCGCCGAGGACATCGCCGGGCTCGCCCTCGCGGTCGGCTCCGGCGCTGCCGTCCGCGCGGCGACCCTCGCCGGTTACGGCGCCCGCCCGTGTCTGCGCGGCCTGTGGCTGGCCCGCTGCGACACCGTCATCCGTCTCACCGACCGCCTCGAAGGCCGCGACGCCAGCTCCCTGCCGCTGTTGCGCACCCAGCTCCGGCGCGCCTGGGAGGCGATCCTGCTGGAGCGGGTGACGGAGCTGCGCGAGGACACCGACGACCCCGAGGACGACGAGGAGCTGTAGCGGGCGGGATCAGGCCGGGCTCAGGCCGGGCTCAGGCCTGGGTCAGCACCACGCACGACTCGCCCGGCACCCGCAGCACCCCGTCCGGGTCCGGTGCCGTCACGCTGTCCCAGGCGGCCAGGACCTCCACCCGCCCGGTGCCGAGCGGGATCACGGCCGGCTCCTTGCCCGCGTTCACCGCGACCCGTACGTCCCCGCGCCGGAACGCCAGCCAGCGGGCCGCCTCGTCGTACGCCACCTTGGTGTCGGCGAGATCGGGATCCGTGAGGTCCGGCTGTTCGCGGCGCAGCGCCAGCAGGCGGCGGTACCAGGCCAGTACGCGCGCGTGCGGCTCGCGTTCCGGCTCCGACCAGTCCAGGCAGGACCGGTCCCGGGTCGCCGGGTCCTGCGGGTCGGGCACGTCCTCCGCGGCCCACCCGTGCGCCGCGAACTCCCGCCGCCTGCCGCGCCGTACGGCCTCCGCGAGGTCCGGGTCCGTGTGGTCGGTGAAGAACTGCCAGGGGGTGCCGGCCGCCCACTCCTCGCCCATGAACAGCATCGGCGTGAAGGGCGCGGTCAGGCTCAGCGTCGCCGCGCAGGCCAGCAGGCCGGGGGAGAGGGCCGCCGAGAGCCGGTCGCCCTGGGCGCGGTTGCCGACCTGGTCGTGGGTCTGGGTGTAGCCGAGCAGCCGGTGCCCGGCCACCCGCGCCCGGTCCAGCGGACGGCCGTGCCGGCGGCCACGGAAGCTGGAGTACGTGCCGTCGTGGAAGTAGCCCCCGGTGAGCGTCTTGGCGAGGGCGGCGAACGGGGCACGGCCGAAGTCGGCGTAGTAGCCCTGGGACTCGCCGGTCAGCGCGGTGTGCAGGGCGTGGTGGAAGTCGTCGTTCCACTGCGCGTCCAGGCCGAACCCGTGCTCCGCGCGCGGGGTGATGACCCGCGGGTCGTTCAGGTCGGACTCGCCGACGAGGAACAGCGGGCGGCCCGACTCGGCCGCCAGGGCGGCCACGGCCGCCGACAGCTCCTCCAGGAAGTGGCACGCGCGCGTGTCCCGCAACGTGTGCACCGCGTCCAGGCGCAGCCCGTCGATCCGGTAGTCCCGCAGCCAGGCCAGCGCGCTGCCCAGCAGATACGCGCGCACCTCGTCCGAGCCGGGCGCGTCCAGGTTCACGGCGGAGCCCCAGGGCGTCTGGTGCGTCTCCGTGAAGTACGGCCCGAACGCGGGCAGGTAGTTGCCGGACGGGCCGAGGTGGTTGTGCACGACGTCCAGGACGACGCCCAGGCCGAGTTCGTGGGCCCGGTCGACGAAGCGTTTCAGCGACTCGGGGCCGCCGTACGGCTCGTGCACCGCCCACAGCGAGACGCCCTCGTACCCCCAGCCGTGCCGGCCGGGGAACGGGCAGAGCGGCATCAACTCCACGTGGGTGACGCCCAGTTCCACCAGGTGGTCCAGCCGGGCGGCGGCGGCGTCCAGGGTGCCCTCGGGGGTGTACGTGCCCACGTGCAGCTCGTAGAGCACCGCGCCGGGCAGCGCGCGCCCCGGCCAGGCGGCACGCCACTCGTGGCGTTCGTGGTCGACCACCGCGCTGAGCCCGTCGGGGCCGTCCGGCTGGCGGCGCGAGCGCGGGTCCGGCAGTACGGGGCCGTCGTCCAGGGCGAACCCGTACCGGGTGCCGTCCTCGGCGTCCGCCTCCCCGGTCCACCAGCCGGACCGCTCCGGGTCGTGCTCCAACGCGCGCGTGGCGCCGTCGCAATGGAGCGTCACACGGTCTGCCTGCGGTGCCCACACCTCGAACTGCACGGACGGTCCCCTTCGTCTGGCTCCTCGTGAGGTAGTACGTCCATCGTGCCGTGAAAAGAGATCAATCCGCTTTGAATCCCGGCTTTGCGGGACGGGTGTCGCCGTACGTACGCGCGCGTGACGGCCGTTTTCCCGTTTTCTGGACACCCGGGGTTCACTGACCCAGAATCGGCAGCGTGACGTCGTCCTTCGAGTTCCACACGTACCCCGCGCGGCTGTCCGACGCGGAGCGCGACAAGGCGCTGAGCGTGCTGCGTGACGGCGTCGCCATGGGACGGCTGTCGCACGACACGTTCGTGCGCCGCATGGAGCTGGCGCTGGCCGCCCGCCGCGCCGACGAACTCGCCGCGCTCACCGCCGACCTGCCTCAGGAGAACCGCTTCGCGCGCGTGCTCTTCGGCACGGTCGAGGCCGTCTCCGGCTTCACCGTGCGGCTGCGCCGGGCCTGGCAGGCCGAGCGGCTGCCCAAGCTGCTGCTGCCGCACCCGGGCCACGGCCACCCGCTGCGCATCGGCCGCGACCCCGCCAACGGACTGCGGCTCAACCACGAGACGGTCTCCCGGGTGCACGCCGAACTCCGCCACCAGGGCGGCCTGTGGGTCCTCAGGGACCTCGGCTCCACCAACGGCACGACCGTGAACGGCCGCCGGGTGACCGGCGCCGCCGTCGTCCGCGAGGGCGACCAGGTCGCGTTCGGCCGGATGGCCTTCCGGCTCGCGAGCGACTGAGCCGCGGGCCGAGCCAGAGGCCGGGTCAGGGGCCGAGCCACGGGCCGAGCCCCGCGCCGGTCCGCCGTCACCTGGACGCCTTCCGTGCGATGGCCGAAAAGTGTTTGTCCGTCGCGGTGTTGACGTACCTCCCGAGTCGTGACTGACTGTGCGTACACCATGCACACGATGTGAACCGACGGCGCCGCTCAGTGGAGGTGTGACCTGCCGCCCCTCCTCCGTTACCCGTCCGTCGACGAGCTCGCCTCGCGGGCGGCCGTGCTGGCCGCCGACCGCCCCCGGGACGTCCGGCTGCGCAGGGCCGGGACCTCCCGCGCGGGCACCCCGATGTGGCTGCTTTCCATCGGTCACGGCTCCCGGCACGTCCTCGTCGTCGCAGGCCCGCACGCCAACGAACCCGTCGGCGGCGCCACCGTGCTCCGCCTCGCCGACCGCGTTCTCGCCGACCGGAGGCTGACCGAGGACGCCGACGCCACCTGGAACCTGCTGCTGTGCCTGGACCCCGACGGCTCGCGGCGCAACGAGGGCTGGCTGGCCGGGCCGTACACCCTGGGCCACTACTTCCGGAACTTCTTCCGGCCCGGCTTCCTGGAGCAGCCGGAGTGGCTGCCCGACGGGGCCGCCGCCGCCGCGCTGCCCGAGACCCGGGCCCTGCTCGACCTCCAGGACGAGCTGCGGCCCTTCCTCCAGTGCTCGCTGCACGGCGTCGACGTCGGCGGCGGCTTCGTCGAGCTGACCCGCGAGCTGCCCGGCCTCGACCGGCGCCTCGCGCACACCGCGACCCGGCTCGGTATCCCCCGCGAACTCGGCGCCTACGACACCCTGTACTGGCCCACCCTGGGGCCGGCCGTCTACCGCGTCCCGCCGCCCCGCCGGGGCGACCTGGCCGCCGCCATCACCGAGGCCGCCGTCGAGTCCACCTGGTTCCACCCGTACCGGCACGGCACCGTCACCGCCATCGTCGAGGCGCCCATGTGGGGCGTGGCCGCCGTCCAGGACGGCACACCGCCCGCCGACCGGGACGCGGCGCTGCGCTCCGTCAGCCGGACGCTGCGGCGCGACACGGAGCTCCTGGACGGCGTCCTGGCCCGGGTCAGGACGCAGCTGTCCGCGGCGCCGGACGCGGCCCGGCTGCTCGCGCCCGTCGACGACTACCTGCTGGTCTGCCCGGGCCTCGCCGACGCCTGGGACCCCGGCACGGACGCCGGCAGCGCCCGCCCGCTGCCGCCGCTCAGCTCCGCCCACCTGGCCGCCCTGCGCATCGCCGGGCGCCGGCTGGCCCTGCGCACCGCCGGGATGCTGCACCAGCTCCTGCGCAGCACCGGCCGCGACCCGGCCGCCGCCCTGCCCGACCTGGACCGGCTGATCGACACCTGGTGCGCGGACTACCACGACGCCCTCGGCGCCCGCTGGATCCCGGTCGCGCGCCAGGCCGAGTACCAGACACGGATCGTCCTGAGCGCCTTCGAACTGGCGCACCGCCACGCGCGCGGGCTTGCCCGATCGGGTGAGTCGGGCTGGGGTACCGAGCCCGTCGTGCCGATGCACGGGGAATGACACATCTCAGCAAAGCGACAGCGGCCGGCGGTGCCCTGCTGGCCCTGGCCGCCCTTCTCGCCGCCGGCCCCGCCCAGGCCGCGCCGGGCGTGGCGCACGGCGGCGACTACCTGTACCTGACCGTCACCAAGGGGGAGGACCAGTCCGGCGACACGCGCGGCGCCGTCCTGCTGTGCGACCCGCCCCAGGGGTACTCCCGCGCGGCCGAGGCCTGTGCCGAACTCGCCGGCACGGACGGTGACGTCGCGCGCATCACCCCGGCCAAGGACGCCATGTGCCCGATGGTCTACGCCCCGGTGACCGCCCAGGCGCGCGGCCAGTGGAACGGCAGGCCGATCGAGTACCGCGAGACGTTCTCGAACTCCTGCCAGATGGCGGCCCGGACGGGTCCGGTCTTCGCCCTCGACGACTGAGCCCCGGGGCGGCGTGCGGCCCCCGGCGCCGGAGCCGGACCGCACGCCGCCTGTTCACGCCGCCTGTTCATGCCGCCTGCTCGCGCGCGTGCTGCGCGGCGGCCAGCACCGTCCGGGACTGGTGCTCCACCTGGCGCTCCAACGGCACCCAGCGGGCCCTGAAACGCTCGCCGTAGGCCTCGCACCAGGCGGCCACCAGCTCCTCCAGCCGCGGCGCCGCGCGGTCGTCCGCCTCCCGCAGCACCCGCAGCAGCATCGACGCCGCCCGCAACGGCAGCCGCCGTCCGAAGGCGTCCACGCTGCCCACGTACGCCATCGTGGTGTCGACCGGCGGGCGCTGGATCCAGTCCTCGGCGAGGCCGGGGATCAGCCCCAGCGCCCAGCGGGCGGCCCGCAGCAGCGGCCCGTCCAGGCCGCCCAGGCCCTCCAGCCGGGGCAGCGCATCGGCCAGCACCCGCTCCACCTCCCGCGAGTCCCGCAGCAGCCGCCGCGCCAGTCGCCGCATCGCCGCGGCGGGCGCCGGGTGCGGCGCCGGGTCGTCGACCAGGTCGCTCGCCCACATCGGCACCTCGACCACCGCCGTGAGTCCGCCGTACCGGTGCGCGTGGTACCAGGTGCTGTGCCGTGCGTCGTCCGGCATGCTCGGGTACGCCACCCCCGTCTCGGGACCCGGCATCACCCGCACCCCGGGCCCGGAGTGCGGCCAGCCCGCGGCGTCCGAGGCGCCCGTCTCCACCGGGATGTGCAGCTCCGCCGCGGACTTGGCGAACGGTTCGGCGAGCCCCGGCACGTCCCTCGTCAGCTGCACCCAGCTGCCGCCCAGGTCGGTGCCGTGCAGGGTGACCTGGAGGTAGGGGCGCAGTTCGTCGATCACCCCGAGCAGGGCCCGGGTCTCGGGCGGCAGCCGGTCGGGCGGCAGCACCGACGGCGACCACTCCGGCTGCTCCGGGCCGGCCGGCCGGTAGAAGCCGAGGTGGTAGTCGAACAGGCTGCGCGGGGCCGGGGTGACGTGCAGGCTCGCCCCGTCCGGGTCCGCGCAGAGCAGGAAGTGCCAGGAGTTCTCCGCCCGCAGCTCCCGCTCGTGCAGCACCCGTTCGGCCAGCGCCTGGAGGGTGCCGCCCCCGGTCGGTTCGTTGGCGTGGGCACCCGCGACCACCAGGACCGCCCGCCGGGCGTGTCCGACGGAGAGCAGGTGCAGCGGTCTGCCCGCGCGGGAGACGCCGATCTGCCGCAACGTGCACAGGCCGGGCCGGTGCGCGGCCAGCGCCCGGGCGGTGGCTTCGAGTTCGGGAACACTGGGGTAACGCAGCTCCGGCAGGAGACTCACCCCCGACTTGTCCGCCCGGCTTCGCATTCCCCAGTCCCGCACGGCATAGGTGAACTGTCAAGAACCTCCCGGGGGAGGCTCCAGGGGGCGCCCAGAGGCATGTGTCGTCGGCCGGTGGGGCTCGTCGGCGCCGACAGGGGTGCGAAGCCACTACGGGGCGCGGAACGGCTCCGCGCGCCGATAACCGACGCGGCGGGCGCCCGGCAAGTTTCAGCAAACCGACGGATCAGCCACATATTCACTCGTACGAGTGAATTCCGGCGCATGTTCCCGGCAGCTCCAGCCAGCTCCAGCCGGCTTTGGTCAGCTCCCGTCACCCCCGACACCCCCGTCACCCCCGTCACCCACCCGCTCCAGCAGCGCCACCGGCAGCCCGTCGAAAAGCTCGTCCACGCGCGCGTGCCCTGTGAATTCCCGCACCGGCGCCAGCACGTCGGCCCACCGGCCGGGCGGCAGTGGCAGGACCGTGTCCCGCCAGCCGCCCGCGGCGGCCAGCCGCAGTGACAGCCGGGTGACCGCCGTGACCACCTCCCCGGAGCGTGCGAACGCCAGGCAGTGCGCCGCGGCCGGCCCGTCGGCGGTCAGCGGTGCGTACGTCGCCGTGTCACCGAAGACCCCGGGGCGCCGCGCCCGCAGCCGCAGCGCCGCCACCGTCACCGCGTCCTTCTCGCCCGGGTGCGCCGGCGGGAAGGAGACCGGCCGCCGGTTGTCCGGGTCCACCAGCGCCCGGTACTCGCCCTCCGTGCCCTGGTAGACGTCCGGCACCCCCGGCATCGTCAGATGGACCAGGGCCGTGCCCAGCACGTTCGCCCGGACGTGCGGCTCCAGCGAGGCCCGGAAGGCCGCCACGCGCTCTCCTGGCGGCCCGCACGGCCCCGCCGCGACGAACGAGACCACCGCCTCCTCGTACGGCGGCTCCTGCTCCGTCCAGCTCGTGTACAGGCCCGCCTCCCGCACGTGCTTCACCAGCGCCCCCCGGACCCGCTCCGGATCCGCCGGGCCGAGCCCGAACACCGTCTGCCAGGCCGCCCAGGCCAGCTGCGCGTCCGGCGCGCCCTCCCCGTCCCGGGTCACCTCGGCCAGCACGTCCGCCCAGCGCTCCGGGGCCTCCGTCAGCACCGCCAGCGCGGCCCGCACGTCGGCGCTGCGCTTGGTGTCGTGCGTCGTCACCACCGTCCCGGTCAGCGGCCAGTCGCGCTGCACGCGCGCGCAGTACGCGTGGAAGGCGCCGGGCGAGACGCCCGGGTCGCCCGGGTCGCCGCCCACCTCGGTCGCCGACAGCAACGGCACATAGCGGTAGAACGCCGTGTCCTCCACGGACTTGGCCCGCAGCGCCGACGCGGTCTGCGCGAACCGCGTCCGGAACTCCGCGCGCCCCGGTCCGTCCCCCGTCAGGAGCAGCTCGCGCACCACGTCCACGGCCCCGCCCTCGGCGGGCACCACGAAGGCCCGCCGGGCCTCCTCGGCGGCCTCCTCGGTGACCACGGCGGCCACGTCACCGGAGGCGTACGGCCGGTACACCCGCAGCCGCACCAGCAGCTCCTGCAGCGCGGTGCGCAGCGCCCAGGGCGCCCGGTCGCGCAGGGCGGGATCCTGCGACGCCGCGCACACGCGCGTGGCCACCCGTGTCAGGCGGTCCGTCTCGGCCGCCAGCTCATGCGTGATCACCTTGTACGCCGCCCGCCGCACCGTGGCCGCCCAGTCGCCGCCCCGGTCCGTCTGCGGGGCCGCGAACCTCCGGTACTGCCCGAGCAGTTCACCGGCGCCCGCGGGATCCGTGAACACGCCGTCCACGTGCCGCAGGGCGTCGTACCCGGTGGTCCCCGCGACCGGCCAGCCGGCCGGCAGGTGCTCGCCGTCGGCCAGGATCTTCTCCACGACCGTCCAGCGCCCGCCGGTGGCCTCGTGCAGCCGCGCGAGATAGCCGTCGGGGTCGGCGAGGCCGTCGGGATGGTCGACGCGCAGCCCGTCCAGCACGCCCTCGCGCAGCAGCTGGAGGATCTTGCCGTGGGTGGCCTCGAACACCTCCGGGTCCTCCACCCGCACCCCGATCAGCTCCGAGATGCTGAAGAACCGCCGGTAGTTCAGCTCGGTGCGGGCCAGCCGCCACCACACCGGGCGGTACCACTGGGCGTCCAGCAGCTCCGGCAACGGCAGGTCCGCGGTGCCGTCGCGGAGCGGGAAGGCGTGCTCGTGGTAGCGCAGCACGTCCCCGTCGACCACCAGCTGCCCGAGCACCTCGCCGACCGGGCCGCCCAGCACCGGCACCAGCAGCTGCCCGCCCTGCGCCTCCCAGTCGACGTCGAACCAGCGCGCGTACGGCGACTTCGGGCCCTCCCGGAGCACCTCCCACAGGGCGTGGTTGTGGCGCGGGGACATCGCCATGTGGTTCGGCACGATGTCGGCGACGAGGCCGAGGCCGTGCGCCCCGGCGGTGCGGGCGAGTGCGCGGAGCCCGTCCTCGCCGCCGAGCTCCTCGCGCACGCGCGCGGGGTCGACGACGTCGTAGCCGTGCGTGGAGCCCGGGACGGCCTCCAGGACGGGGGAGAGGTGGAGGTGGGAGACACCGAGCGAGGCGAGATACGGCACGGCGGCTTCGGCGGCCGAGAAGGGAAAGCCGGGCTGGAGCTGGAGTCGGTAGGTGGCCGTGGGCGTGGTGGAGGCGATTCGCTCAGCTGTCATGGAGACCTCGTACCCGCCCCGTCGGCTTGTCTGTCGCCGGGTACGGCAGAGCGCCCCATAGGGGCGCTGGGGGTACCCCCGGCCGAAGGCTGGGGGAGGAACTGCGCGACCAGCCCCCACCGGCCCGCACCCGCACAACAGCCCATCGGGGAACCCATGCCTACGCCGGCCGCTTCAGAACGGTCAGGCTCCGGCCCACCAGCGTCAGGCGTTCGCCCCCGACCACCTTCACCCCAGGAGGCACCGGCTCCGCCTGCGCGGTGTCGACCACCACCTCCCACTGCCGGCCGTGGTTCACCGGCACCACGAAGTCCAGCGGGTCCGGCGACGCGTTGAACATCAGCAGGAACGAGTCGTCGGCGATCCGCTGCCCCCGCGTGTCCGGTTCCGAGATCGCGTTGCCGTTGAGGAAGACCGTGAGGGCCGACGCGGGGGCCGAGTCCCAGTCGCGCTGGGCCATCTCGTGGCCCTCCGGGGTGAACCAGGCGATGTCGGAGAGCTCGTCGTGGGTGCCCTCAACCGGCCGGCCGTGGAAGAAGCGCCGGCGCCGGAAGACCGGGTGCTCCTTGCGCAGCCGCGCCATCGCGCGCGTGAAGGCCAGCAGCTCGCTGTCGTCCCCGGGAGCCGGCCAGTCCACCCAGGACACCTCGTTGTCCTGGCAGTACGCGTTGTTGTTGCCCTGCTGGGTGCGCGCGAACTCGTCGCCGTGGCCGAGCATCGGCACGCCCTGGGACAGCATCAGCGTCGCGACGAAGTTCCGCATCTGCCGCTCGCGCAGTTCGAGGATCGCGGGGTCGTCGGTGTGGCCCTCGACCCCGCAGTTCCAGGACCGGTTGTGGCTCTCGCCGTCCCGGTTGTCCTCGCCGTTGGCCTGGTTGTGCTTGTCGTTGTACGAGACGAGGTCGTGCAGGGTGAAGCCGTCGTGGCAGGTGACGAAGTTGATGGAGGCCAGCGGGCGGCGGCCGTCGTCCTGGTAGAGGTCGGAGGAGCCGGTGAGGCGGGAGGCGAACTCGGCCAGCGCGCGGGGCTCGCCCCGCCACAGGTCGCGCACCGTGTCGCGGTACTTGCCGTTCCACTCGGTCCACAGCGGCGGGAAGTTGCCCACCTGGTAGCCGCCCTCGCCGACGTCCCAGGGCTCGGCGATCAGCTTCACCTGGGAGACGACCGGGTCCTGCTGCACCAGGTCGAAGAACGACGAAAGCCGGTCCACCTCGTGGAACTGCCTGGCCAGGGTCGCCGCGAGGTCGAAGCGGAACCCGTCGACGTGCATCTCGGTGACCCAGTACCGCAGCGAGTCCATGATCATCTGGAGGACGTGCGGGGACCGCATCAGCAGCGAGTTGCCGGTGCCGGTGGTGTCCATGTAGTAGCGCGGGTCGTCCGTCAGGCGGTAGTACGACGGGTTGTCCAGACCGCGGAAGGACAGGGTCGGGCCCAGGTGGTTGCCCTCGGCGGTGTGGTTGTAGACCACGTCGAGGATCACCTCGATGCCGGCCTCGTGCAGCGCCCGCACCGCCGACTTGAACTCCAGGACCTGCTGGCCGCGGTCGCCCCAGGAGGCGTACGCGTTGTGCGGGGAGAAGAAGCCGATGGTGTTGTAGCCCCAGTAGTTGTTCAGGTCCATGTCGACCAGCCGGTGGTCGTTCACGAACTGGTGGACCGGCATCAGCTCCAGGGCCGTGACGCCGAGCGCCGTCAGATGCTCGATGACGGCCGGGTGGGCCAGGCCCGCGTAGGTGCCGCGCAGCTCCTCCGGCAGGCCCGGGTGGCGCATGGTGAGGCCTTTCACATGGGCCTCGTAGATCACGGTGTGGTGGTACTCGGTGCGCGGCCGGCGGTCGTCGCCCCAGTCGAAGTACGGGTTGATCACCACCGACGTCATGGTGTGCGGCGCCGAGTCCAGGTCGTTGCGCTTGTCGGGGTCGCCGAAGTGGTAGCCGTACACCTCCTCGCCCCAGCGCACCGATCCGCTGACCGCCTTCGCGTACGGGTCGAGCAGCAGCTTCGCCGAGTTGCAGCGCTGCCCGCGCCCGGGGTCGTACGGGCCGTGCACCCGGAAGCCGTACCGCTGCCCGGGCATCACGCCCGGCAGGTAGGCGTGCCGTACGAAGGCGTCGCTCTCCCGCAGTTCCACCGCCGTCTCGGAGCCGTCGTCGTGCAGCAGACACAGCTCCACTCGGTCCGCGGCCTCCGTGAAGACCGCGAAGTTGGTCCCGGCGCCGTCATAGGTGGCGCCGAGCGGATATGCCTCTCCAGGCCAGACCTGCATGAAGTCGACTCTTCCAGGTGGGTCCCGCGCCCGGGGGCGCCTTGGTCATGAGTCTGCCCGAAAGTAATGGAACCCCATGTGACTTACACCCCTCTTACCCGGCGACCAGTGCACACAGCGACCCATGTGGCGAAGTGTGCCGAACCAGTGGGGCATACACGTACTCCCTGTGACCAAGGTGGAGTAGGGGGAAGATGTGCGCAAGATAGTGCACCGCCATCTGGGCAAGGTGGTGGCCGGTGCGGGACTGGCGGTGGCGGGGACCGCCGTGATGGTCGGGATCACCCTGCCGGGCACGGCAGGGGCGAACGAGTCGGGAGGGAGCGACGGGACCGGCGCGGTCGCCGGGCAGCAGGCGGGCCAGGGACAGGACGCCGTCAAGCCGGGCGTGGTGGAACAGGCGCCGGCCGAGGGGAAGAAGGGCACGGGCAGCGACCCGCTGACCGACGACGAGACCAAGCGCGTCGAACAACTCGCCCTGTCCCAGCAGATGTTCAGCGCAGGGGAGAACGTCGAGGGCCGGCGCGGCCCGGAGCGGATCAGCGTCGATCTGGCCGAGCCGAACGCGAACGAACTGGACAGTTCGAACGCGCCGCGCCGCGCGGACGTGACGTTCTACGACTACCGGGACGACACCCTCGTCACCCGGACGGTCAACCTGGACACCGGCAAGGTCGAGCAGACCACCAGCCGCACGGGCGTCCAGCCGCCGCTCAGCCACGACGAGAACGTCGAGGCGCTCAAGCTGCTGATCGCCGACCCGCTCGGCGCCGGCCTGAAGGCGGACTTCAAGGACGCCACCGGCAGCGCGCTGACCGACCCGGAGCAGCAGCTGCTGCTCAACAGCGCGGTCTACCGCGCCACTCCGGGCGCCCAGCCGGCCGCACTCGACAAGTGCGGCGAACACCGCTGCGTGCGGCTCTTCCCCAAGGTGAAGAACGGGCCGTGGATCGACGCCAGGTCGCTCATCGTCGACCTGAGCGCGCGCAAGGTCGTGAAGCTCGACAGCTGAGCCGGACCCTCCGTTCACCTCTCCACTCCGCATCTCCCGTACCAGGAGTCACTTCGTCATGCACGTGAACCTGCGCGCGAGCACGCGCGCGCCCAGAATCAGCCGTGCCCGCAGGACGGCCGCCGTCGGCCTGTCCACGGTCGCGCTGGCCGCCGGCGCCACCACCGCGGCCGGACCCGCCGTCGCCCAGTCCAAGCAGGCCGCCGCGCCCGCCGCCGACTGCTCCGCCGCCTACCGCATCGAGCAGAAGCTCTCCACCGGCACCACCTGGCGGATGTGCTGGCGCTACGACAGCAAGGCCGGACTGGTCCTGGAAC
The DNA here is from genome assembly GCF_040652195.1 of Streptomyces sp. NPDC048278. Lineage (NCBI taxonomy): Bacteria > Bacillati > Actinomycetota > Actinomycetes > Kitasatosporales > Streptomycetaceae > Streptomyces > Streptomyces sp. NPDC048278. The sequence continues at coordinate 165,229 of NZ_JBEZLP010000017.1, read as the reverse complement.
ACATCTCCTACCAGCCCAAGGGCGAGTCCGCCCCCATCAAGGTGCTCTCCAGCGCCCGCCTCGCCCAGATCGACGTCCCCTACGACGACGGCAGCGTCGAGTACGACGACCTGACCGGCTTCGGCTTCGCCCAGGGCCTGGTGCCGCTCGCCTCGGCCGAGTGCCCCGGCGGCACCATCAAGACCGTCAAGGTCCCCGACGCCTGGGACCCGGCCCACCCGAACGTCAACGGCCTGTGCACCACCACCCGTTCGCGCGGCCACGCGTACCGGATGCAGGCCGACACCGGCAACCGGGTGTACCAGCAGCAGGGCAAGGACCTGCTGATCTACACCGTCAACAAGGTCGGCTGGTACGAGTACATGACCGAGTGGCGGTTCCAGGACGACGGCACCATCAACATGAACGTCGGTGCCACCGGCAGCCTTTCGCCGAACGACTACGACGCAGGCGACGGCCGCGGCTGGCCGATCGGCAAGGGCGCGCACGCCTACGCCACCAGCCACGCGCACAACGTCTTCTGGAAGCTCGACTTCGACCTCGACGGCTCGTCGAAGAGCCGCATCGAACAGTACGACTCGAAGGTCAGTGCCCCCGCGCGCGGTCAGGAAGCCCCCACCAACAAGACCACCCGCACCGACGTCACCAAGGAACTCGCCGGTGACGCCCAGAACATGCGCTGGTGGCGAGTGGTCAGCACGGCCGGCAAGAACAAGGACGGGCACGCGCGGTCCTACGAGATCGCCCGGGGCGCCAGCAGCAAGTACCCGGGCCACCCGTTCACTTCGCACGACGTCTACTTCACCCAGTACGACAAGTGCGAGCAGTTCGCCAGCAACAACCCCGGCTGCGCGACCGGACACCCCAAGACCGTCGACAAGTTCGTCAACGGGCAGACCCTCACCAACCCCGTGGTCTGGGTGAACGTCGGCTTCCACCACATCGCGCGCGACGAGGACCAGCAGCCGATGCCGGTCCACTGGCAGGGCTTCTCCATCGCCCCGCGGGACGTCACCGCTATGAATCCGCTCACTCCGGCCGCCCTTGCTGATCAGAACGGACAGCCCGGAAACGGTAGTTGAGAAACGACCTGTCCATCCGGCTGCACCGCCGACCACTCCCGGAGTACCCTTCCTTGATCGTTGGCACAGGGAGAGCTCGGGGGAGCGGAAGGCGGTGCACGGGTGGGCTCGGGAGGCCTGGAGCTGCCCCCTGGTGACGAGGGTCACGAGGGGAACTCCAAAGACGTCCCGCCCGGCGCGGTGTCCCTGGCCCGGCCGATGGACGCCACGGGCTCCATCGGACCGGAGCTGGAGTGGGACGCCGACGCCTGGCTGGAGGTGCGTACGCGCGCCCAGCGGGCCGGCCGGGCCTACATCTGGCTGAACCTCGTCGAACAGCGGATGCGCACGGTCGTGGCCGCCGTGCTGCGGCCCATCTACGAACCCGTCCACGGCGACGAGTGGGTGGTCGCCGCGGCCGGTCCGGCCGGCCAGGAATGGGTCCAGCGGGCCGTCGCGGTCCGCGAGGTCAGCCGCCGCAAGGGCTACCTGCTCGACCCCGCCGACGACAACGTGCTCAGCTTCCTCACCCTCCCGCAGCTGCGCGAGCTGATGGTCCAGCACTGGCCGTGCTTCGAGCCGTACTTCGACGAACGCCGCGACGTCGAACTCGCCCTGGACGAGCTGGAGGTGACCCGCAACGTCGTCTCCCGCAACCGGGCGCTGTCCGGGGCCGTCCTCGACCAGGCAGAGCGCGCCTCCGCCCGGCTCCTGGAGATGCTCGGCGCGGGCGGCGATGTGCCCTCGGCGCGCCGGCTGCCGGTGGACGCGGTGGAGGACCTGGTCGGCGACCGCTACGCGGACGTCGTCGCCGTCCACCCCGACCGGGTCCGCCTCATGCGCCAGTTCCCGGCCGAGGACCTGTTCGGCGGGGCCCGCCGCCTGGACGCCATCGGCATCGGCCTCAACCTGCTCGTGCAGAACTTCTCCGGCCGCCGCCTGGTCCGCCTCGCCGAGACCGGCTGCCGGGTCCGCCTCCTCTTCCTCAACCCCGCCTCCAGCGCGGTCAAGCGCCGCGAGCGCGAGCTCGGGATGAAACGGGGCGAACTGGCCCGCTCGGTCGAGATGAACATCCTCCACATGCGCCGGGTCCGCTCCCGGCTGCGCGACCCGGGCGCCTTCGAGATCCAGGTGTACGACGACACCCCGCGCTTCTCCGCCTACCTGGTGGACGGCGACGGCGCGGACGGCGTCGCGATCATCCAGTCCTATCTGCGCGGGGCGCGGGGGATGGAGTCGCCCGTGCTGGTGCTGCGCAACGGCAGCAAGGTGGTCAAGTCGGACGACGTGGTGGAAACGGGACTCTTTCCGACCTACCGCGAGGAGTTCGAGACGGCTTGGGTGGATTCGCGTCCGGTGTCCTGACGCGGGTGCGGGCCCCTGACGCGCCGGTAAGCGGAACGCGGTCATCTGATTGTCAGTGGCGCATGCGAGGGTGGAGACCACTGGGGGAAAGCACCACCAAGAAGGGGGGCCGCCCATGGGCTGGCACCAGGAGCTCCTGATCGGCTTCGACCTGGAGACGACGGGTACGGATCCGCGCGAGGCACGGATCGTCACGGGGGCCGTGATCGAGGTCAGGGCCGGGCAGGAACTGGGCCGCCGCGAATGGCTGGCGGATCCGGGCGTCGAGATCCCGGCCGACGCGGTGGCGGTGCACGGCATCAGCAACGAGCGGGCGGCGGCCGAGGGCAGACCGGCCGACCAGGTCGCCGACGCCCTCGCGGACGTCCTCACCGGCTACTGGAAGACCGGCGTCCCGGTCGTCGCCTACAACGCGACCTTCGACCTCACCCTGCTCTCGGCGGAGCTGCGCCGGCACGGACTCCCGTCCCTCTCCGACCGCCTCGGCGGACTCGACCCGGCGCCGGTCGTCGACCCGTACACCATCGACCGCTGGGTCGACCGCTACCGCCGCGGCAAGCGGAACCTCGAAGCGGTCTGCGCCGAGTACGGCATCACCCTCGCCGCGGCCCACAACGCCTCGGCCGACGCGCTCGCCGCGGCGCGGCTTGCCGGTGCGATAGCCGAGCGCCATCCGAAGATCGCGGCGCTGGGGCCGGCGGAGCTGCACCGGCGCCAGGTGGAGTGGTACGCGGAGTGGGCGGCGGATTTCCAGCAGTTCCTGCGGCGCAAGGGGGAGGCCGACGCGGTGGTGGACGGGGCGTGGCCCCTGCGGGAGCTGGCCGACGCCGTCTGAGTACCGGGTTACGTGGTGTGTTGGCCGCGGGCCGGTGGGGGCTTGTCGCGCAGTTCCTCCCCCAGCCTTCGGCCGGGGGTACCCCCAGCGCCCCTTGCGGGGCGCGCTCTGCGGGGCGCTCTTCAGGGGACGTAGCTCAGAAGGGGTACCAGCGCACCGACTCGTCGCCCTCGCGTAGCGACGTTACCCGGCGCTCGAACTCCGCCCGTGCCTTCGGGTTGGTGGGGGCGTGCTGGGCGACCCAGGCGCAGCTGGCCGTCTCCCGGGCGCCGCGGAGCACACTGCACCCCTCCCACTCGCGTACATCCCACCCGTAGGTCTCGGTGAACGAGTCGTAGGCCTCGGCCGGCATCCCGTAGCGGTCCCGGGACAGAGCCATCACCACCAGGTCGTGCTCGCGCAGGTCGGCGGAGAAGGTCTCCAGGTCGACCAGGACCGGGCCGTGCGGGCCGACGTGCACGTTGCGGGGGAGCGCGTCCCCGTGGATCGGCCCCGGCGTCAGGTGGGGCGTCAGCGTGGCCGCGGCCGTAGCGAAGCCGTCCCGGCGCTCCCGCAGGTATGCCGCGTCGGCGGGGTCGATCGCGTCGCCTGCCAGCCGCAGCCAGCGCTCCACCCCGCCAAGGAGTTCGCGGGGCGGCAACGCGAAGGAGGGGGAGGGCAGTGCGTGCACGATCCGCAGCAGTTCGGCCAGATCCCGCGGCTCGGCCGGTCGCACCGGGTCCGGCAGCCGGTGCCACACCGTGACCGGGTGGCCGTCGACGAGCAGCGCCTTCGGCTCGGCGGCGCGAACGGCGGGCACGGCCGCCGCCGCCAGCCACCCGGCGATGTCCAGCTCCCGCCGGGCCCGGTCGAGGAGTTCGGCGTCCCGGCCGACCTTCACCACCAGGTCACCGGCCGCGAACACCGCGTTCTCGCCCAGGGCCAGGAGCGAGGCGTCGGCCGCCGCGCCGGGCAGTACCCCCGCCGCCGCCAGTACGTCCCGCGCCCTTGCCTCGTCCATCGCCCGCCTCCGTGTCCGTCGCCGACGCCCGGGTGGCCGCCGCTGTGCGGGTGCACACGGCGTCGTCTTCTCGCCATCCGGCGGTCAGTCTCGCATCCGGGGAGGTCGGACGGTGTGCGCGGTGCCTTGACGGGACAACCCGTCTTCACGACCATGTCCAGGCCCGGCCGGGCCGCGCAAAGGGGGATGACGTGGCATTGGTCACCGACGTGGCGAGTACGAGGCGGCCGGCCGCCGCACGGGTCACCGGCCACGGCGCCTGGTTCCTGGTCCTGCCCGCGCTGATCCCGATCCTGGTGCTGAGCGTCGGCCCGCTGCTCTACGGGATCCTGCTGGCGTTCACCGACGCCCAGTCCGGCCGGACCGCGGCCACCCGGTGGATCGGCGGCCTCAACTTCCGGGACCTGCTGCACGACACGCTCTTCTGGGAGTCGTTCCGGATCGGCCTGGTCTGGGCCGTCGGGGTGACCGTGCCCCAGTTCCTGCTCGCCCTGGGCCTCGCCCTCCTCCTCGACCAGGAGTTACGGCTGCGCTGGCTGGCCCGCGCCCTGGCGATCGTGCCCTGGGTGATGCCCGAGGTCGTCGTCGGCATCATCTGGCGGCTGGTCTACAACCCGGACGCCGGAGTCCTCAACGAGACCCTGCACGACCTCGGCCTCGGTGACGGCCGGGACTGGCTGAGCGGCCTCGGCACCGCCCTGCCCGCGGTGATCGTCGTCGGCGTCTGGGCCGGGATGCCGCAGACCACCGTCGCCCTGCTCGCCGGGCTCCAGAACACCCCGCGCGAACTGCACGAGGCGGCGGCGGTGGACGGCGCGGGCGCCTGGCGCCGCTTCCGCACGGTCACCTGGCCCGCCCTGAGACCGATCGCGCTGGCCGTCACCGCGCTCAACCTGATCTGGAACTTCAACTCCTTCGCCCTGGTCTACGTCCTGACCAGCGGCGGGCCCGGCGGCAAGACCCGGCTGCCGATGCTCTTCGCCTACGAAGAGGCCTTCCGGTACGGCCAGTTCGGGTACGCGGCGGCGATGGGCTGCGTGATGGTCGCGGTGATCGCGGTGCTGCTCGCCGTCTTCCTGACGGGCCGGCTGAGAGGAGGCGAGGACGCGTGAGGACCCGTACCGCAGCCCGCGCGGGCCAGTACGCGGCCCTGCTCGGCTATCTCGTCTTCCTGGCCTTCCCGCTCCTGTGGCTGCTCTCCACCGCCTTCAAGTCGCCGCAGGAGCTGGGCAGTCTGCACCCCACCTGGATCCCCCGGCACCCCACCCTGGCCAACTTCCGCCAGGCCTTCGACGAACAGCCCCTGCTGCGGGCCGGCCTCAACTCCCTGCTCGCCGCGCTCGGCGCCGCACTGATCGCCGTCCTCCTCGCCACCCCGACGGCGTACGTCATGGCCCGGCGCCGTACCGCGCTGTCCCGGGCGGCCACCGGGTGGGTGGTGGTCAGCCAGGCGTTCCCCTTCGTCCTGGTCATCATCCCGCTGTTCCTGGTGCTGAAGAACCTGCGGCTGATCGACTCGCTGGTCGGACTGGTGCTGGTGTACGTGGTGTGGGCGCTGCCGTTCGCGCTGTGGATGCTCGTCGGCTACGTCCGCGCGGTGCCCGTCGAACTGGAGGAGGCGGCGGCCGTCGACGGGGCCGGGCGGCTGCGGACGCTGGTGTCGGTGACGGCGCCGCTGCTGGCGCCAGGGATCGTGGCGACCGGGCTGTTCGCCTTCGTCACCGCGTGGAACGAGTTCTTCTTCGCGCTGGTGCTGCTGAAGACACCGGAGAAACAGACCCTGCCGGTCGTCCTCACCCACTTCATCGGCGCGGAGGGCGTGGCCGACCTGGGCCCGCTGGCGGCGGCAGCCTTCCTCGCCACCCTGCCCTCGCTGGTGGTCTTCGCGCTCGTCCAGCGGCGGATCACGGGCGGGATGCTCGCCGGGGCGGTGAAGAGCTGATGCGCACCAGGATCGGCACGGCGGCCGTCGTACTCCTCCTGCTGCTCGCGGGCTGCACCTCCGGGTCCCGTGCCGGCGGCCCGGTCACCCTCCGTTTCCAGTCCCTGGCCTGGCAGGACGAGTCGGTCGCCGCCAACAAGGAGCTGGTGAAGGAGTGGAACGCCACGCACGAGGACGTCAAGGTCGAGTACGTGCAGGGCAGCTGGGACAGCGTCCACGACCAGCTGCTCACCTCCTTCGAGGGCGGTGAGGCCCCGGACATCATCCACGACGCCTCCGACGACCTCGCGGACTTCGCCTACGGCGGCTACCTGGCCGACCTGACCGGCCTGCTCTCCGCCCGCCTCAGGTCCGGCATACCGCGGCGGAGCTGGGAGACCGCCACCTTCGGCAAGGGCGTCTACGGCGTGCCCTTCCTCCAGGAGCCGCGGGTGCTGATCGCCAACAGGACCTGGCTCGCGCAGGCCGGCGTGCGCATCCCCACCCCCGAACACCCGTGGAGCTGGGCCGAGTTCAGGCAGATCGCCAAGCAGCTCAGCGGCGACGGAAAGTACGGCGTCGCCTGGCCGCTCAAGGAACCCGTCTCCGCCACGCTCAACCTGTCGCTGTCGGCGGGCGGGCAGCTCTTCCACCGGGGCGCCGACGGGAAGGTGACCGTGCGGTTCGGGGCCGCCGACCAGGTCGTGCCGCGCACGGTCCACGACCAGGTCGACGTCGACCACAGCGCACCCGGCTCCACCCTGGGCAGCGGCGGTTCGGACACCCTGCCGGGCTTCTTCGGCGGCAGGTACGCGATGGTCCCGCTCGGCTTCTCCTACCGTCAGCAGATCGTCCAGCAGGCGCCCAAGGGCTTCGAGTGGGAGGTGCTGCCCGCCCCGGCCGGCGCCGACGGCCTCGCCCAGGGCGTCAGCCCGCAGACGCTGTCCGTCGCCGCGGACAGCCCGCACAAGAAGGAGGCCGCCGAGTTCATCGACTTCCTGCTGCGGCCGGAGAACATGGTCCGGCTCGCCCTCGGCGACTGGATGCTGCCCACCGGCACCCGGGCACTGAAGGACCCCGCCCTGCACACCGCCAAGTACGGCTGGGCCACCGGCACCGCCCTCGCCGGGTACCTGAGCCCGGCCCCCGCCCAGACGGTCCGCGGCTACCCCGAGTGGAAGGACAAGGTGGCCACCCCGGCCCTCCAGGAGTACTACAGCGGCGTCATCGGCCTCGGCGAACTCCGCCACCGCCTGGAGAAGGACGGCAACCTGGTGCTCGCCCGCTACCAGCGCTGAGGCCACGGGGAACAGGGCCCGTCGGCTCCCCCGGAGACCGACGGACCCTGTGTCGAAGGGTGCCGCACCTGTTGCCGGACGGCTCAGACCGGCAGCCGGTCCTGCTCGTCCCGGCCGGCCGGCGGTGCCACCGCCTCCGGCGACTCGTCGTGCGTCAGGTCGGGCAGCCACCGCAGCCAGCTCGGCAGGTACCAGTTGCGCTCGCCGAGCAGGGCCATCACCGCCGGGAGCAGCACGCCCCGGATGACGGTCGCGTCGATGAGGACCGCGGCGGCCAGGCCCACGCCCATCTGCTTCATGGACTGCATGGACAGCGTGCCGAAGATCGCGAACACGGCGACCATGATGACGGCGGCACTGGTGACGACCCCGGCCGTGGTGACCACGCCGTGCTGGATCGCGTCCCTGGTGGACCGGCCGCGCATCCGGGCCTCGCGGATCCGGGAGACGACGAACACGTGGTAGTCCATGGACAGGCCGAACAGGATCACGAAGAGGAACAGCGGCAGCCAGGTGACGATCGCGCCGACGCCCTCCGCGCCCACCAGCGAAGCGCCCCAGCCGTGCTGGAAGACGGCGACGAGGATGCCGTAGGCGGCGCCCACCGAGAGCAGGTTGAGCAGGATCGAGGTGACCGCGACCGTCAGCGAGCGGAAGGAGAGCAGCATCAGGAGGAAGGCGAAGACGACCACGAAGGCGAAGACCGGGACGACCGAGCCGAGCAGCTGGTCGTTGAAGTCCTGGTTGCCGGCGACGTTCCCGGTGATCGGCGCCTGCACCCCGTCGACCTTGCCGAGGGTGGCCGGACGTACCTCGTCGCGCAGTTTCTGCAGGCTCTTGCCGGCCTTGTCCAGGTCGGAGCCGCCGACCAGTGGCACGGTGACCAGGGCGACGTTCTGGGCGTCGTGCAGCTTGATGTCGACCGGGCCGCGCGAGGCGCCCGAGCTGATCGCCCGCTCCTTGAAGTCGGTCAGCGCCTGCCTGACCTCGGGGGAGTTGATGTCCTTCGCCCTGACGACCACCTCGGCGGGCTCGGAGCCGCCGGGGAAGGCCTGGTTGAGCCGGTCGTAGGTCCCCACGATCGGCAGCGAGTGCCCGAACTCCTGGTCCAGGGTGAGCTGTGAGGTCTTCATGCCGAGGGCGGGAGCGGCGACCGCGAGCAGCGCGCCCACCGCGACGAGCACGGAGACCAGCGGCTTCGCGAGCACGCCCCGCAGCACGGCCGTCCAGAACCGGCTCTCGGACGGCCCGTGGGCCCTCTTGCGGCGGCGCAGGAACGGTATACGACCCTTCTCCACCCGGTGACCCAGCAGGGAGAGCAGCGCGGGCAGCACGGTCACGGAGCCGACCATGGCGACCGCGACGACCATCAGGGAGGCCAGGCCCATCGCCTCGAACTCGGCGAGGCCGGTGAAGAGCATGCCCGCCATCGCCACGCAGACGGTGACACCGGAGACGATGATCGCCCGGCCGCTGGTGGCGGCGGCGATCCGCAGCGCGGCGTCCGCGCCCCGGCCGGCCTCCCGTTCCTCGCGCTCCCGGCGCAGGTAGAACAGGCAGTAGTCGACGCCGACCGCCATGCCGACCAGCAGCATCACGGAGTTGGCGGTGTCGCTCATCGGCTGCAGGTGGCTGACCAGACCCATCAGGCCCATCGTCGCCATGATCGCGGTGACCGCCAGACCTACCGGCAGCAGGGCCGCCACCAGCGCGCCGAAGGCGATCAGCAGGATGCCGAAGGCGACCGGCACGGCGGAGTACTCGGCCCGCTGGAAGTCCTTGCCGAAGGCGTCGTCGTACTGCTTGTTCATGCTGGCGCCGCCGATCTCCTCGATCCGCAGCGTGCCGTGCGCCTTCTGCACCCCCGCCACCGCGTCCAGCACCGGCTGCACCCGGTCGCCCGCGGTCTCGGAGTCGCCGCGCATGTCGAACTGGACGAGCGCGCTGCGGCCGTCCTTCGAGATCGTCCCGGTGACGTACGGCGAGGTGACGTCCGTGACCCTGCCGGTGCCGTCGACGGCCTTCACGACATCCGTGACGGCGGCCTTGAACGCGGCGTCCGTGGCCTTGACCGACGGGTCCCCGGACTGGATCAGGACCGTCTCGCTCGCCGGTTCCTTGATGCCCGCGTCGTTGATGATCTGCGCTGCGGTGTGGGTCTCGCCCTTGAGCTGGTCGCTCTCGTCGACGTCGACCCGTCCTGCGGCCGAGCCGAGCCCCATGGCCAGGACGACGAACAGCACCCAGATGCCGACGGCGGCCCAGCGGTGCCGGGCGCTCCAGCCGCCGGCCCGGGCGGCCAGCCCCCGCACCCGCGTCTCTCCGTTCCCCATGACGGGATCCATGACGGGAATGCCCCCCTCGTGTGCGGTGACGGCCCCGGCCGCCACGGTCTCTTCACGACTTCCTTCGTTCGATTCGAAGGTATGGGCGGAATAAGACCGACTCCTCGTGCTGCCCGGTGAAGTCCGGCGGCCGGCTCTCGTCGCCTGGGAGGATGTCGGGCCCTTACATCTATCGACCCATCTCGGGGGTGATGATCAGGGACGTCCCTTCCGACGACGCGGATCCTGTTTGTGATTACGAAACCTTGTTGAACAAGTCACAGGTGCGTGTAGGAGTTGATCCGGACCGGTCGGATCGGCCAGAGTTTCGGGCAGCCCGGCATGCCCGGCACGGCCGTCGTGCCATCCCCCACGGGGCACGACGGCCGTTCTAAGGTGTTCGAATGACGACGTATGCGGCGCTGCTGCGCGGGATCAACGTGGGCGGCAACAAGAAGCTCCCGATGGCCGAACTGCGCGCGCTCCTGACCGGCCTCGGGCACGACTCCGTCCAGACCTACCTGCAGAGCGGACAGGCCGTCTTCGCCACCGCCCGAGGGGACGCCGAGTCCCTGGCCGCCGAGCTGACCGGGGCGATCGAGGAGCGGTTCGGCTTCTCCGTCGACGTGCTCGTCCGCGACCACGCCTACCTGAAGGCGGTCGAGGCGGACTGCCCGTTCCCGGCCGCCGAGCTGACGGCCAAGCAGCTGCACGTCACGTACCTCTCCGCGCCGGTCACCGCGGAGCGCTACGCCGACATCGACCCGGCCGCCCACCTCCCCGAGGAGTTCCGGCTCGGCGACCGCGCCCTGTACCTGTACGCCCCGGACGGCCTCGGCCGCTCCAAGCTCGCCGAGGCGCTGGCCCGGCCCCGGCTCCACAAGGGGCTGACCGCCACCACCCGGAACTGGAACACGGTGGTCAAACTGGTGGAGCTGACGGCCCCCGGAGCATGACCGCCGGCCGCCGCGACCCTGCCCCGGGTCGGGGGCCGCGTCTGTGCGAGGCTCGTCCCATGCGCTACATCATCATCGGAGCAGGGGCCGTCGGCGGTGCGATCGGCGGGCGGCTGGCCGGCGCCGGACACGAGGTCGTCCTGGTGGCACGGGGCGCGCACCACGCGGCGCTGCGGGACGGCGGGCTGCGGCTGACGGTGCCGGACGGCGAGTACACCTACCGGCTCCAGGCCGTCACCGGGCCCGCGGAACTGGGCGGGCTGCGGGCGGACGACGTGCTCGTCCTCGCCGTGAAGACGCAGGACACCGTGACCGCTCTCCAGGCCTGGGGACCGGCGCCGGTCGCGGGCGGTGGTACGGCGGCGCAGCGGCTGCCCCTGTTCTGCGCCCAGAACGGCGTGGAGGGCCAGCGGCTCGCCCTGCGCGTCTTCCGGCACGTCTACGGCGTCTGCGTGTGGCTGCCGTCGACCTTCGTCGAACCCGGTGTCGTCTCCGCCGGCGGCGCCCCGCTCACCGGCATGCTGCACCTGGGCCGCCACCCGCACGGCACCGACGCGACCGCCCTGCTGGTCGCCGCCGACCTGGAGAAGTCCCACTTCGAGGCGCCGGTCGTGCCCGACGTGGCGCGCTGGCAGTACGCCAAGCTGCTCTCCAACCTCGGCAACGCGCTGGAGGCGGTCGGCGGGCCCATCGCCGACGACGAGGCGACGGCGCTGTTCGCGAGCGTGCGGGCCGAGGGCGAGGCCGTGCTCGACGCCGCGGGGATCGCCTACGCGAGCGTCGAGGAGCAGAAGGCGCTGCGCGGCCACAAGGTGGACCTGGTGCCGCTGGCGGGCGCCCCGCGCGGCGGCGGCTCCTCCTGGCAGTCCCTCAGCCGGGGCACCGGCACGATCGAGGCCGACTACCTCAACGGCGAGATCGCCCTGCTGGGCCGCCTGCACGGTGTGCCCACCCCGCTCAACGACCTCCTCCAGCACCTCGCCAACGCCTTCGCACGCGAGCGGCGGGCACCCGGGTCGATGCCGTTCGGGGAACTCGTCCGGCTCGCCGGTGAGGCTGTCGCCGCAACCGGTTGAGGCAGGGAGCTGGTCACGTACGGCGCCGTCGTGGCTGAGCGCGCAGTTCCCCGCGCCCCTGAAGGGGCGCTACGGCTGACGTGCCCCGAAGGGGCGCGGGGAACTGCGCGAACAACCCCCACGGCGGGGCGGTTTGCGCGGACCGGTGCAACCCGTGGTGTGACGTGTTTGCCGGACGGGACGCAGAAGCAGGTGTGCCGGCCACGGGCCGGTCTGTTCGCGGTCCGACGGACTGGGGAGCGCCGGACCGCGAACACCAGGCCTCTCGGTCAGGCCCCCACGGCCGCCAGGGCCGGGGTGCGCGCCGCGTCGTACCGCTCCAGCAGGACCCGCGCCACCTCCGGCGCCGGACCGAGCACCTCGGCCAGCACGTCCGCCTCCGCCGCGCCCCGCGCGATCCGGTCCGGCAGGAAGCCGGGAGCCAGGACGTACGGCGCCACCGCGACCCGGGCGCAGCCCAGCTCCCGGAGCTCGCGCACCGCGTCCTCGGTGCGGGGCAGGGACGCGGAGGCGAACGCGGGCCGCACGGCGCACCAGCCGGTGTGCCGCCACTCCCGCGCGATGTCCGCGATCACCGCGATGGCCTCGGGGTCGGAGGACCCGGCGGAGGCCAGCACGACCCCGGTCGAGGACTTGTCGGCGGGGGTCAGCCCCGCCTCGTACAGCCGCCGTTCCAGGGCCGACAGGAGCAGCGGCGACGGGCCCAGCACCTCCGCCTGCCGGATCCGCAGCCGCGGCGGCGCGTCCCGCAGCACCGCCGGGATGTCGGCCTTCGCGTGGAACGCGCGGGTCAGCAGCAGGGGGAGGGCCACGACGTCACGGACCCCCTCCGCCGCCAGGGACTCCAGCACCGCGTGCACGGACGGGATGTTGAAGTCCAGGAAGCCCGTCTCCACGCGCAGCCCGGGCCGCAGCGACCGTACCCGGCGCACCAGGGCGTGGACGGTCGCCGCGTGCCGCGGATCGCGGCTGCCGTGGGCGATGACGAGGAGAACGGGCTTCGCGGGCATGGACCTCAGCTCTTCACCAGCAGGCCGCGGCTGCGCAGCACCCACCGCTCCAGCGGACTGAAGATCAGCAGGTCGATCGCGATGCCGACGAACAGGATCAGGATGATGGCCTCGAACACCATCGCCATGTCACTGGCGGTGCGCGCGTTCTCCAGCAGCTGGCCGAGGCCCACGCCGAGGTCCGGGAAACTCGCGATGATCTCCGCCGCCATCAGCGAGCGCCAGGAGAACGCCCACCCCTGCTTCAGACCGGCCACATAGCCGGGCATGGCGGCCGGCAGCACGACGTGCCAGATGCCCTTCACACCCGTCGCGCCCATCGTGCGCCCGGCCCGCAGGAACAGCGGCGGCACCTGGTCGACGCCGGACACCAGGCCGTTGGCGATGGAGGGGACCGCGCCGAGCAGGATCACGGCGTACATCATCGAGTTGTTCAGGCCCAGCCAGATCACGGCCGGCGGCACCCACGCCACCGACGGCAGCGACTGGAGGCCGGACAGGATCGGGCCGATCGCCGCGCGCACGAACTTCACCCGCGCCACCAGCAGCCCCAGCGGGGTGCCGATGACGAGGGCGAACAGGAAGCCGAGCAGGCCGCGGCTGACGCTGGTCCAGATGTAGCCGAGCAGGTCGCCCTTGAGCCAGGCGTCCTTGAACGCGTCGCCGACCGCCGCGGGCGAGGGCAGCTTGGACGGGTCGTCGACGACCGGGACCAGCAGCGTCCAGACCACGAGGACCACGGCGAGCGCGATGATCGGCGGCAGGATCTTGCTGGTGAAGGTCTGGCGGAGGGTCGGGCGGCTGGTGGCCGTGGTCTCCAGGGCGTCGAGGCCGGCCTCGACGCTTCCGGCGTCCTTGGCCGGCGTCGTCTCAGTGCTGGCCATGACGGCGGATCTCCCCACGCAGTACATCGGTGATCTGAAGGGACAGTTCGGCCACCGGCGCGTCCTCGATGCGGCGCGGCTGCGGTATGCCGACCTCCCACTCGCGGGCTATCCGGCCCGGCCGGGACGACAGCAGGATCACCCGCTGCGCGAGCCGTACCGCCTCGCGGACGTTGTGCGTGACGAACAGGACGGAGACGCCGGTCTCCTCCCAGATCCGGGTCAGCTCGTCGTGCAGCACGTCGCGGGTGATGGCGTCCAGGGCCGAGAACGGCTCGTCCATCAGCAGGAGTCTGCTCTCCTGGGCGAGCGCGCGGGCGAGCGCGGCCCGCTGGCGCATGCCGCCGGACAGCTCGTGGACGCGCTTGCCGTGCGCGCCCTTCAGCCGGACCAGTTCGAGCAGTTCCTCGGCCTTGTCCCGGCGGTCGTTCTTGGGAACCCCCCTGAGCTTCAGGGCGAGTTCGATGTTCTTGCCCGCGGTCAGCCACGGGAACAGGGCGTGCTCCTGGAACATCAGGGCGGGCCGCCCGTCCGTCGCGATGGAGCCCGCGGTGGGCCGGTCGAGCCCCGCCACCAGGTTCAGCAGCGTGGACTTGCCGCAGCCCGAGGCCCCCAGGAGGGTGACGAACTCACCCGGCGCGACATCGAGGGTGATGTCGTCCAGGACGAGCTGCTGCCCGCCCGGAGTCGCGAAGGACTTCGAGACATGCTCAAGGCGTGCCGCGTACTCGACCGACTCTTCGGCCTTGGCGAGTGTCGTGGTCGTGGCCATGGTCGTCACCTCCTGGGAACTCGTCGGGACCGGGGTCAGCTGCTGCCGAGACCGGCGGCGTCGACCGGGCTCTGGCCGTCGGCCTTCAGCACCTTGTTGAGGATCGTCAGGTCGTAGATGTTCTTCAGCAGCGGGTCGGTGAGCAGACCGGCCTTGACGGCGTGCTGGGCCTCGGTGTCGAGGGTGGAGGCCAGCGGGTCGTCGGTGAACTTGATCGACGACCAGGCCGAGTTCAGGACGTCGTCGGGCAGCGCCTTGCCGGAGTCGATCGCCAGCTGCTTGTTGGCCGACGTCTTCGCCGCGTCCGGGTTGGCGTTGATCCACTTGTTGGTCTCGACCGAGCCCTTGAGGACCGCCTCGACGACCTTCGGGTGCTCCTTCAGGAACTTCTGCGACACGATGATGTTCGTGATCACGAACTTCTTGTCGGGCCACAGCGTCGACTCGTCGAGCAGTACCTTGCCGCCCTCGGCGACCAGCTTGGACGCGGTCGGCTCCGGCACCCAGGCGCCGTCGATGGAACCGGCCTTGAAGGCGTCCGGGGTGATCTTGTTGTCGGTGCGGACGACCGTGACGTCACCCTTGCCGCTCTGCGCGTCGACCTTCCAGCCCTGGTCGGCCACCCAGTTGAGGAACGCCACGTCCTGCGTGTTGCCCAGCTGAGGCGTCGCGATCTTCTTGCCCTTGACGTCCGCCAGCGACTTGATCTTCTTCGGGTTGACGACCAGCTTCACGCCGCCGGACGCCGAACCGCCGATGATCTTCAGGTCGGTGCCGTTGGACTTGGTGTAGCCGTTGATCGCCGGGGAGGGGCCGATCCAGCCGATGTCGATCGAGCCCGAGTTGAGCGCCTCGATCTCGGAGGGGCCCGCGTTGAAGATCGCGTACTTCGCCTGGGTGGCGCCGAGCTCCTTCTGGAAGAAGCCCTTCTGGTTGCCGACCAGGGCGGTCGCGTGGGTCAGGTTGCCGAAGTAGCCGATCTTGACGGTGTTGAGACCGTCGATCTTCTTGGCCCCGGCGGCGACCTTGGTGGTGTCGCTCTTGTCGGAGTCCGACCCGTACCCGCAGGCGGCGAGCGTGAGCAGGGGAAGTGCGGCGAGCGCGGCTATGCCGCGGCGAAGGAGCTTGGAGCGGTTGGCAGGCACGGGAGGCTTTCCTCTCGTTGGCCCGGCGGTCACGGTCTCTCAGGTCGTGGCCGGGAGGTCGGCAGGTCTTCGTCGCATCCGGGACGGCGGGTGGGGGGCCGGGGCGCGCAGGCAGTGCGCGTACGTCAGCACGCACATCGCGCCACCCCGCCCTGCCCGCTCCCGAGGGCGCCGCTGCCGACCCGGCCGCCCTCCTTCGCGAACGTCGAGTAGACGTCGGTCATCGTCATGTCAGAAGTCCCAGCCGTCGTCTTCGGACTCGTCCTTGACCGGCTCGGGGGAGGCGAACGACTCGCCGACCATGCCCGCGGTGAGCGTGGTGCCGTCGGCGGGGTCGATCAGGATGAACGAGCCGGTGCGCCGCGAGTCGGCGTAGGAGTCGACCGGCAGCGGCTCGGCGGTACGGATCTTCACCCGGCCGATGTCGTTGGCGACGAGCTGGCCCGGGTGCGGGTGCAGGGACAGGTCGTCGAGCGTGAGCCGGGACGGGATGTCCTTGACGACCGCCTTGACGGTGCGGGTGCCGTGCTTGAGCAGGACCCGGTGGCCGACGGTCAGCGGCTGGTCGGCGACGTGGCAGACGGTCGCCTCGACGTCCTGGGTGGTCGCCGGGGCGTCCTTCGTCGGCACGATCAGGTCGCCGCGCGAGACGTCGATGTCGTCGGTGAGCAGCAGGGTCACCGACTGGGTGGTCCACGCCGCGTCGACCGGACTGCCGAGCAGGTCGATGCCCGAGATCGTCGTGGTACGGCCGGACGGCAGGACCGTGACGGCCTCGCCGACGTGGAAGGTGCCGGCCGCGATCTGGCCTGCGTAGCCCCGGTAGTCGGGGTGCTCGGCGGTCTGCGGGCGGATCACGTACTGCACGGGCAGCCGGGCGTGGCAGTGCGCCAGGTCGTGGCTGACCGGGACGGTCTCCAGGTGCTCCAGGACGGTCGGGCCGCCGTACCAGTCCATGTGCGCGGACGGCTCCACGACGTTGTCGCCGACGAGCGCCGAGATCGGGATCGCGGTGACCTCGGGGACGCCCAGCTCGGTCGCGTACGCCGTGAACTCCTCCGCGATCGCCGCGAAGACCGGCTCCTGGTAGTCGACCAGGTCCATCTTGTTGACGGCGAGGACGACGTGCGGGACGCGCAGCAGGGCGGCGATCGCGGCGTGCCGGCGGGTCTGCTCGACCACGCCGTTGCGGGCGTCGACCAGGACCACGGTCAGTTCGGCGGTGGAGGCGCCGGTCACCATGTTGCGGGTGTACTGCACGTGGCCCGGGGTGTCGGCGAGGATGAACCGGCGCTTCGGGGTGGCGAAGTAGCGGTAGGCCACGTCGATGGTGATGCCCTGCTCGCGCTCGGCGCGCAGTCCGTCGGTGAGCAGGGCCAGGTCGGGAGCGTCCTGGCCGCGCGAGGCGGACGCGCGCTCCACGGCCTCCAGCTGGTCGGTGAGGACCGACTTGGAGTCGTGCAGCAGCCGTCCGACGAGGGTGGACTTGCCGTCGTCGACGGAGCCCGCGGTCGCGAACCGCAGCAGGGTCGTCTCGGCGAGGCCGAGTTCCGTGGTGCTGGTGCTCATGCTTAGAAGTACCCCTCGCGCTTGCGGTCTTCCATCGCGGCCTCGGAGAGCTTGTCGTCGGCGCGGGTGGCGCCGCGCTCGGTGAGCCGGGAGGCGGCGATCTCGACGATCACCTTCTCGATGTCGTCGGCGTCGGAGTCGACCGCGCCGGTGCAGGACATGTCACCGACGGTCCGGTAGCGCACCTGCCGCTTCTCGACGGTCTCGCCGTCCTTCGGGCCGCCCCACTCGCCGCCGGTCAGCCACATGCCGTTGCGCCGGAAGACCTCACGCTCGTGCGCGAAGTAGATCTCCGGCAGCTCGATGCCCTCGCGGGAGATGTACTGCCAGACGTCCAGCTCGGTCCAGTTGGAGAGCGGGAAGACGCGGACGTGCTCGCCGGGGGCGTGCCGGCCGTTGTACAGGTTCCACAGCTCGGGCCGCTGGCGCCGCGGGTCCCACTGGGAGAACTCGTCGCGCAGCGAGAACACCCGCTCCTTGGCGCGGGCCTTCTCCTCGTCGCGGCGGCCACCGCCGAAGACCGCGTCGAACTTCTCGCTCTGGATCTTCTCGGTGAGCGGGAGGGTCTGGAGCGGGTTGCGGACGCCGTCCGGGCGCTCGCGCAGCACACCGCGGTCGATGTAGTCCTGCACGGAGGCCACGTGCAGCCGCAGCCCGTGCCGTTCGACCGTGCGGTCCCGGTACTCCAGGACCTCGGAGAAGTTGTGCCCGGTGTCGACGTGCAGCAGCGAGAAGGGGATCGCCGCCGGGGCGAACGCCTTCAGCGCCAGGTGGAGCATGACGATGGAGTCCTTGCCGCCGGAGAACAGGATCACCGGCCGTTCGAACTCGCCCGCCACCTCGCGGAAGATGTGGACCGCCTCGGACTCCAGCGCGTCCAGATGGGACAGGGCGTACGGGGTGCCCGTGCCCTCTCCGTGCGCCGCCACGGTCGTCGTCATGCCAGTCCCTTCCCGCTCAGCAGGGCGTGCACGGACGCCGCGGACTCCGCGACGGTCTGGTGCTGCGACTCGATCCGCAGATCGGGCGTCTCGGGCTGCTCGTACGGGTCGTCGACGCCGGTCAGCCCGGTCAGCTCACCGGCCGCCTGCTTGGCGTACAGACCCTTCACATCGCGTACGGAGCACACCTCGACCGGGGTCGCCACGTGCACCTCGACGTAGGCGGTGCCGTTCTCCTCGTGGCGCTTGCGCACCGCGTCGCGGCTGTCCGCGTAGGGGGCGATCACCGGGACGAGCGCCTTGACGCCGTTGCGGGCCAGCAGCTCGGCGACGAAGCCGATGCGCTGCACGTTGGTGTGCCGGTCCTCGCGGCTGAAGCCGAGGCCCGCGGAGATGAACTCGCGGATCTCGTCGCCGTCGAGCACCTCGACGAGGTGGCCCTCCTCGCGCAGCCGGGCTGCCAGCTCGTACGCGATGGTGGTCTTGCCGGCGCTCGGCAGACCCGTGAGCCAGACGGTGGCTCCGGTCGTCACGGTGTTCTCCTGGTTCGTCGGTCGGGTCGGTCGGGTCGGCTGGGTCGGCTGGGTCGTCGAAAGCCCGGTGGTCGTCATTCGTGCAGCCCGCACTCGGTCTTGGCCCGCCCGGCCCAGCGGCCGGCGCGCGCGTCCTCGCCCTCGAGGACCCGGCGGGTGCAGGGGGCGCAGCCGACGGAGGCGTAGCCGTCCATCAGCAGCGGGTTGGTCAGTACGCCGTGCTCGGCGACGTAGTCGTCCACGTCGTCCTGGGTCCAGCGGGCGATCGGGGAGATCTTGACCTTCTGCCGCTTCTCGTCCCAGCCGACGACCGGGGTGTTCGCCCGGGTCGGGGACTCGTCGCGGCGCAGCCCGGTCGCCCAGGCCGCGTACTTGGTCAGGCCCCGCTCCAGCGGCTGGACCTTGCGGAGCCTGCAGCACAGGTCGGGGTCACGGTCGTGGAGCTTCGGGCCGTACTCCGCGTCCTGCTCGGCGACCGTCTGACGCGGGGTGAGCGTGATGACGTTGACGTCCATCACGGCCTCGACCGCGTCCCGGGTGCCGATGGTCTCCGGGAAGTGGTAGCCGGTGTCGAGGAAGACGACATCGACGATGGCCTCGCCCTTCTGGACGCGGGACGCCAGGTGGGCCACCACCGCGTCCTCCATCGAGGAGGTCACGCAGAAGCCCTTGCCGAAGGTGTCCACCGCCCACTGGAGGATCTCCAGCGCGGAGGCGTCTTCGAGATCGCGGCCGGCCTGCTCGGCCAGCGCCTTCAGATCGTCGGTCGTACGGTCTTCCTGAGCTGTGGTCATATCTGTTCCCCTCCGGCTTCGGAGTGCTTCAGTCCCCGGGCGAGCAGCCCGAGGAACTTCAGCTGGAATGCGCGGTTGCAGGCCGCGCATTCCCAGGCGCCGTGACTGCCTTCGAGAGCTTCGCTCGGCCGAAGGTCCTCGTCGCCGCAGTAGGGGCAGTAGAAGGGGGCGGCCCGCTCGCTCATGAGAGGGCCTCCTCACTGGCGCGGGACGCCCAGGCGGCGAACCGCTCGCCGTCCGCGCGCTCGGCCTGGAAACGCCTGAGCACCCGCTCGACGTAGTCGGGCAGTTCCTCCGAGGTCACCTTGAGGCCGCGGACCTTGCGGCCGAACCCGGCCTCCAGACCGAGCGCACCGCCCAGGTGCACCTGGTAGCCCTCGACCTGCTCGCCCGCCTCGTTCAGGACCAGCTGGCCCTTGAGACCGATGTCCGCGACCTGGATACGGGCACAGGCGTTCGGGCAGCCGTTGAGGTTGATGGTGAGCGGCTCGTCGAACTCGGGCAGCCGGCGCTCCAGCTCGTCGATCAGGGTGGAGCCGCGGTGCTTGGTCTCGACGATCGCGAGCTTGCAGTACTCGATGCCGGTGCAGGCCATGGTGCCGCGCCGGAACGTGGACGGCCGGGCGGTCAGGTCCAGCGCCTCCAGGGCCTCGACCAGCGACTCGACCTGGTCCTCCGTGACATCGAGGACGATCATCTTCTGCTCGACGGTGGTCCGCACCCGGCCCGAGCCGTGCGCCTCGGCGAGGTCGGCGACCTTCGCCAGGGTGGCGCCGTCCACCCGGCCGACCCGCGGGGCGAACCCGACGTAGAAGTTGCCGTCCTGCTGCCGGTGCACACCGACGTGGTCCCGCCAGCGCGACACGGGCTCGGCGGGCGCGGGGCCGTCGACGAGCTTCCGCTCGAGGTACTCGTCCTCCAGGATCTGGCGGAACTTCTCCGCGCCCCAGTCGGCGACCAGGAACTTCAGCCGGGCGCGGGTGCGCAGCCGGCGGTAGCCGTAGTCCCGGAAGATGCCGATCACGCCGGCCCAGACGTCCGGGACCTCCGCCAGCGGCACCCAGGCGCCGAGCCGGACGCCGATCTTCGGGTTGGTGGACAGGCCGCCGCCGACCCACAGGTCGAAGCCGGGGCCGTGCTCGGGGTGCTGCACGCCGACGAACGCGATGTCGTTGATCTCGTGCACCACGTCGAGGAGCGGGGAGCCGGAGATCGCGGACTTGAACTTGCGCGGCAGGTTGGAGAACTCCTTGCTGCCGATGTACCGCTTGTTGATCTCGTCGATCGCCCAGCTGCCGTCGATGATCTCGTCCTCGGCGATGCCGGCCACCGGCGAGCCGATGACCACACGCGGGGTGTCGCCGCACGCCTCGGTGGTGGACAGGCCGACGGCCTCCAGGCGCTGCCAGATCTCCGGCACGTCCTCGATGCGGATCCAGTGCAGCTGGATGTTCTGCCGGTCGGTGACGTCCGCGCTGCCCCGGGCGAACTCCTGCGAGATCTCACCGATCACCCGCAGCTGCTGCGTGGTGAGTCGGCCGCCGTCGATCCGCACCCGCAGCATGAAGTACTTGTCGTCCAGCTCCTCCGGCTCCAGGATGGCGGTCTTGCCGCCGTCGATGCCGGGCTTGCGCTGCGTGTACAGGCCCCACCAGCGCATCCGTCCGCGCAGGTCGTTGGGGTCGATCGAGTCGAAGCCGCGCTTGGAGTAGATCGTCTCAATGCGTGTCCGCACATTGAGACCGTCGTCGTCCTTCTTGAACTGCTCGTTCCCGTTCAACGGGGTGAAGTGCCCCATGGCCCACTGACCCTCGCCACGGTGACGGCTCACCTTGCGGCGGGGCGCGGAGGCAGGGTTCTGCGGGGTGGCGGCCATGGCGATATACGTCCTTCAGACGGCGGGGAAGCGGCTCTGACCTGTGCTTGCAGGCGCACGGGGGCATGTCTGCGCGGCACTGCGCAAGGGGAGGTCTGGACAGGGAGGCGCGGCGGTGCTGTGCTCTCAGCCCGCCGGACAGATGGCGCTGGACATGCGGCCGAGGTCGACGTGCCGCCGACTCACCAAGGCAATCCCAGTTCCAGACATGACGGAAGCGTGTCACGCGGATCTCCGGGCAGTCCACCATTGTCCGCGATGCGGACTGATCTATTCTGAATAGTGAGACAGAGTGTTGTGGGTCACGCCGGGTTTCACGCGGTGGTGTACGCCCCGGGCCACGGTCCGGGCGCCGAGACGTCCGGTTCCTCCTCGACCTTCGTGTCGAAGAGCCGGAACCCCCGCCGCTGATAGTTCGCCATCGCGTGCTCGCCGTCCAGACTGCACGTGTGCAGCCACACCCGCTTCGTCGGCGGCAGCCCGTCCCAGCGCTCCGCCAGGTCCCAGGCGCGCGCGGCGCCGTACGAGAGCAGGTGACCGCCGATGCGGCGGCCCCGGAAGGCCGGGAGCAGACCGAAGTAGACGATCTCCACCACGCCGTCGTCCTGCGGTTCGAGTTCCACGTAGCCGGCCGGGGTGCCCCGGTCGTATGCGACCCAGGTCTCCACGCCCGGCCGCGCCAGGTGCTGCTGCCAGCGGGCGTGGCTCCAGCCCAGCCGGTCGGTCCAGCGGATGTCACCGCCGACCGAGGCGTACAGGAAGCGGCTGAACTCGGGGGAGGGAACCTCGGCGCGGACGATCCCGACCGTGCCGCCGTCCGGGGCGGCGGCGGGCAGGAGGTCGGCCGGGGAGGTCTGCTCCAGGGACCAGGTGGTCACGACGATGCTGCTCATGGGGCCAGGCAATCATCCCGGCCCCGGACATGTCGACAGCCGTCCGCCGGGGGACGGCTGTCGACGGCCGTCATCCGAGCGACGCGTCGATCGCGCGCAGCGGGACGGAGAACAGCATGCGGTCCGTGACCGACCACACCTCGCCGGTGTCGGGGGCGTAGGAGAGCGAGCCGGTGCCCTCGCCCCAGCAGCGGTGCGAGGTGTCCGAGCCGCAGCGGGCCGCCTGCGCGCCCTTGGCGTCCTGCCGCCACAGGCTGCCGTGCCCGTCCATGGCGCCGGGCAGGTGCCCGACGTACCACTCGGAGTCCGTCGCGCCCGGCGGCCGGTACGACAGGACGCCCCGGATCTCCGAGGCCCCGGTCCGGTACGCCTCGACCGCGTCCGCCCGGCCGGCGGCGTCCGTCGCGAGCAGCCCGGCCCGCTTCGGGTTCTCGTCGAACGCGTACCGCCACAGCCGGGCGTGCTGGTCGCTGTCGGCGGGCGTCCACTCGCCGAGGACCAGGCTGTCCGGGGCCGTGCCGCGGTCCACGGAGAGCGCGCTCGGGCAGGGCGCTCCGGTCCGGGAGCAGGCTCCGGCGGTGTAGCGGTACGAGCCCACGGCCGGCATCACGTACCGGAAGCCGTCGGCCGACCACCCGCCGGACACCCGGCCGACCGCGTCGGTCAGCACCGAGGTGCGCTGGATGCGGTTCAGGTCGTAGACGTAGAGCGCGTCGGCGCTGCCCTGGACGGTGGTGACCAGGAGCTTGTCCCCGTACCAGGCCATGCCGGAGATCTGCGAGGTCAGGCCCCGGTAGGTGCTGCCGTCGGTGCTGGGCACGGCCAGCAGGACCCAGGAGTAGGCGGGGTGGGCGGGGTCGTTCGCGTTGATCACCGCGACCCTGGCCAGGCCCCGGGAGGCGGCGGGGCCGCTGGAGGTGCTGTGCGTCCAGCCGGCCAGGACGACGCGGTTGGCGCCCCACAGGCCGTCGTCGTCCGCCTCCGAGGAGGTGGTCACCGAGGCCGGCCGCCAGTCGTCGGTGAGGGTGTCGGTGGGGTCCCAGCAGTACGCCTCGGTGGCGGCCGGGGTGACCGGCAGCGAGTCCCGGTCGTCGGAGTCGCAGTCGGCCGCCTCGCGCAGGGTGTGGTCGGAGGCGGCCAGCACGTCGGCCACCCCGAGCGTGCCGCCCATCGCCGCGGCGAGCCGGTCCAGCGAGCGGCGCGGTACGAGGTGCTCCCGGAGTTGCAGGCGCGCGGTGTCGGCGGTGGCGGTCAGCGGCTTCAGTGCGCCCGGGTCCTCGGCGACCGTGGCCTGCGAGGCGCTGACGATCGTGGCCGTCGCGGTGAGCGCCAGCGCGGTGCCTGCCAGGGCAGCGCGCAGGGCCGTGCCCCGTCTGCGCCGCCGGTGTCTGCCGCGATGCTTCATGTGTCCTCCCGAGGCGGGCCAACTGCGCCTGATGGTCAAAGCGTTGACCGAGGAGCAGGTGGGGAGCCCGTACCGGGATGCTACGACAGCCG
The DNA here is from genome assembly GCF_040652195.1 of Streptomyces sp. NPDC048278. Classification (NCBI taxonomy): domain Bacteria; kingdom Bacillati; phylum Actinomycetota; class Actinomycetes; order Kitasatosporales; family Streptomycetaceae; genus Streptomyces; species Streptomyces sp. NPDC048278. Next base: position 141,479 of record NZ_JBEZLP010000017.1, on the reverse strand, counting down.
GGGCCGCCGTACCCCGAAGACCCCGCAAATACGCGGAAGATACCTCCCTGACTGCCCCGGATGCGTTAAATACGGATGCGTTAAATACGGCTGTGTTGAATACAGCTCAGTTGAGTGCGGCCCTGTTGAGCACGGCCTGTTGAGTACTGCTCTGTCGAGTACTGCTCTGTTGGGTACTGCTCTGTCGAGTACGGCTCTGGTGGGTACGGCCGCGCTAGATGGGTCCGGGTGTCCGGGACGCCGTCACCGCCGGGGCGGTCGAGGACGGCAGCAGGTCGCGCGGGTCGTCGGGGAGCAGTACCTCGATCTCCGCGTCGTCCCGGAAGCGGTAGGGCCGGTGTTCGAGCAGCGCCCCGAGGTACCGCCGGATCCTGGACATCTCCGCGCGCACGGTCACGGTCCGCGAGGCGTCGCCGAAGACGTCCTCGGCCAGCCCGGCCGCGCTGCGCCCGCCCCGCCGTACCGCCAGCAGGTACAGCAACTCGGCGTGCCGGGGGCTGAGTTCGTGCGACCACGAGCCCGCGCCGCCGCCGACCGTCACGGAGGGCCTGCGGGGCCGGGCCAGGTCGAGCACGAGTCGGCCGCCGCCCACCGGCGCGGGCTCGTCCACCGCCCGCAGCAGCCAGCCCCCGGCCAGCGGCTCCACCGCGCACAGCCCGAGCGCGGGCAGCCACCGGCGGCCCGGCGACAGCGACTTGGGCAGCATGAGCCGCCGCGGGTAGGGCATGCCGGTGACCGCCGCGGTCCAGCCGTCGGCGTCCACCACCAGCGCCCGCCCGCCCAGCCGGGCCAGCACCGGCGCCGCGACCGCCCGCAACCGCTCCAGCGCGTCCACGTGCAGCTCCCGCAGCCGCGCCTCGGCGAGCTTCGCCACCGAGTTCACCCAGGCCAGGGTCGCCGGATGCATCGTCTCCAGCGGCCCGCTGACGTCCACCACGCCGAGCAGGCTGCCGTCCCGGGGGTCCGTGATCGGCGCACCGGAACACGTCCAGGAGACGTGCAAGCGGACGAAGTGCTCGGCGGCGAACACCTGTACGGGCCTGCGCACCACCGCCGGGGTGCCGACCCCGTTGGTCCCGGCGACGTCTTCGCGCCAGTCGGCGCCGAGTTCGAAGCCGATACCGTCCGCCTTGCGCAGCACCGGCGTGGATCCCTCCCGCCACAGCACACGGCCGTCGGCGTCCGCCACCACCATGATGTGCTGGGCGACGTCCGCGACCGAAAGCAGACCCTCGCGCAGCACCGGCAGCACGTCCTTGAGCGGTGACTCCTCGCGTCTGCGCCGCACTTCGTCGGCGGACAGCAGCCCGGGACGGAAACCGTGGTCGGGGTCGACGCCGCGGCGCAGCATCCGCCCCCAGGACTGTTCGATCACCGGCCGGGGCGGGACGCGCCCACGCTGTCCGGCGAGTCTGGCCTCGCGCACCTCGTTCAGTACCCGCGCCGCCTGCGCCGCGTCCATCGCGGCGCGTCGCGCCGCGTCCATCGGCGGGTTCCCCACGGAGGTCCTCCCGAATACGCCTCGACAAGGCATCGATGAGTCGCTGTCAAGCCGTCCGGGCGGCGGATTCCGGTCCGACTGCGCGTCTTATACTGCCGTTTTCCGGTGCCGTAGGCACACAGTCCGCACACAGACACCGAGATGTTGCAACCCCTTGCAACCCTGGTGAACGGGCCGGGAGTGGCCGAAACTTGAGCCGACGCCGTGGCGTCAGTGGCCTGACATGGGCCGAAGAGGCGGGGGTGGTGCCGTGTCGGCGCAGCACCACCTCCGCCGTAGCCTGCGGCGCCTTGGCCGTGCGCGGCAGGGGGTGCGTGGGCAGGTGCGTCGGCGGCTGACGGTTGAGTGGGGCTGGTCGCGCAGTTCCCCGCGCCCCTTCAGGTAGGGCAGATTCCGTGGGTCAAGAAGTCACCCTTGCCCGGTCCACCACCGTCGTGAGGTCCAGGCCGCTCGGCAGCGTGCCGAAGGTTGAACCCCAGTCGTTGCCGAGCCTCGACGCGCAGAAGGCGTCGGCGACCTCGGGTGGGGCGAAGCGGACGAGCAGTGAGCCCTGGAGGACTGTCGCCAGGCGTTCCACCAGGCGTCTGGCCCGGGCCTCCATGCCCTCCAGGTCGGCCAGTGCGGAGAAGAGGTCCTTGACCGCGCGGTCGAGGCGGTGGTCGGCGCCGTGGGCGCGGCCGATCTCCTGGAGGTAGGCGTCCAGGGCGCCCGGTTCGCGTTGCAGGGCGCGGAGCACGTCCAGGGCCTGGATGTTGCCGGCGCCCTCCCAGACGGAGTTGAGCGGGGACTCGCGGACCAGCCGGGGCAGGCCGGACTCCTCCACGTAACCGTTGCCGCCCAGGCACTCCGCGGCCTCCACGACGAGCGGCGCGCAGCGCTTGGTCACCCAGTACTTGGCGGTCGGCAACGCGAGCCGCAGCAGGGCCCGTTCCGGCTCGCTCCCGTCGTCGTAGGCGGCGGCCAGCCGCAGCGCGAGGGTGGTCGCGGCCTCCGACTCGATCGCGAGGTCGGCCAGCACGTTCCGCATCAGCGGCTGGTCGGCGAGGTTCGCGCCGAAGGCCTCGCGGTGCGTGGCGTGGTGCACGGCCTGCGCCACCGCCTGCCGCATCAGCCCCGCCGAGCCCAGCACGCAGTCCAGCCGGGTCGCGGCGACCATGTCGATGATGGTCCGCACCCCGCGCCCCTCCTCGCCCACCCGGCGCGCCCAGGTCCCGTCGAACTCGACCTCGCCCGACGCGTTCGACCGGTTGCCGAGCTTGTCCTTGAGCCGCTGGAGGAGGAAGACGTTGCGGGTGCCGTCCGCGAGGACCCGCGGCACGAGGAAGCAGGTGAGGCCGTCCGGCGCCTGGGCCAGCACCAGGAAGCCGTCCGACATGGGTGCGGAGCAGAACCACTTGTGTCCGGTCAGGGTGTACGTCCCCGCCTCGGCGAGCGGGGCGGCGGTGGTCGTGTTGGCCCGGACGTCGCTGCCGCCCTGCTTCTCCGTCATGCCCATGCCGAACAGGGCGCCGGCCTTCCGCTCGGCGGGCCGCAGCTCACGGTCGTAGACCGTGGACGTCAGCAGCGGCTCCCACGCGGCGGCCAGCTCCGGGTCGGTGCGCAGTGCGGGCACCGCCGCGTTGGTCATCGACAGCGGACAGCAGTTGCCCGCCTCCACCTGGGTCCAGACCAGGAAGGCGGCGGCGCGCCGGACGTGCCCGGACGGCCGTACCCAGCCGGTGGTCAGGCCCGCGCCGACGCCCTTGCCGAGCAGCCGGTGCCAGGCGGGATGGAAGTCGACCTCGTCGATCCGGTGGCCGTAGCGGTCGTGGGTGCGCAGCCGCGGCGGGTGCTCGTTGGCCTGGCTCCCCCACTCCTGCACCTGCGCCGAGCCGGCCGAGGCGCCGATCCCGGACAGCTCGGTGCGCACCTCGCCGAGCAGTTCGGGATCGGTGTGCCGCTCGACGGCCTCGACGAGCGCCCGGTCGGTGGCGAAGAGGTCGTATCCGGTCAGCGGGGGCGGCTGGTTGCTCACGGTATGCGTGGTGTTGCCTGCCATGTCTGCGAACCTACCCGGGGCGGTGGCGGTGGTCTCCAGCCTGACACAACGGCCCCGTCCGCCGCGTCCGCCCCGGCCGGGGACCCGGGAGGTGAGGACGGCCCCGGACGGCGGATACCGTTAGGGCGTGCAGCCAGCAAGCGATACTCCCGAGCGGCCCTCCGGCCGGCTCCACCGGGCCAGAGCCCTCTACCGGAACGTCTCCAAGCGCAGGACCGCCTGGCTGCTGATCAAGGACACCACGAATTCCTGCATCGAGTACCGCATCCTCGGTCTCGCCGCCGAGGCCGCCTTCTTCACCCTGCTGTCCGTCCCGCCGCTGCTGCTCAGCCTCATCGGACTGCTCGGCTACGTGGACGCCTGGACCGGGGCGCACACCATCGCCAGCCTGGAGGCCAACCTCCTGGACGCCTCCCGCACGGTCCTGTCCGACAAGGGCGTCAAGGAGATCGCCGAGCCGATCCTGCACGACGTGGTACGCGGTGGCCGCCCCGACGTCATCTCCATCGGCTTCCTGTTCGCCCTGTGGTCGGGTTCCCGCGCGGTGAACGTCTTCATCGACACGATCACGGTGATGTACGGCCTCGACGGCGTCCGGGGCATCGTGAAGACCCGGATCGTCTCCTTCCTGCTCTTCATCGCCGCGCTGCTGATCGGCTCGGTCGCGCTCCCGCTGATGGTGGCCGGGCCGGACGCGGTGGTCGGGATCGTGCCCTGGTCGGCGACGCTCGTCCAGGTCCTGTACTGGCCGGTCGTGATCGTCCTGTCCGTCGTCTTCCTGACCACGCTCTACCACGTCTCCGTGCCGGTGCGCTCGCCGTGGGTCGAGGACGTCCCCGGCGCCCTGGTCGCCCTGGGCATGTGGGTCCTCGGCAGCTTCCTGCTGCGCATCTACCTGACCAACACCATCGAGGGCGCGACGATCTACGGCTCCCTCGCCGCGTCCGTCGCCGTGCTGCTGTGGATCGGCGTGTCCGCCTTCGCCGTGCTGGTCGGTGCCGCCGTGAACGCCGCGATCGACCGGGTCTGGCCGGCCGCCGCGACGGCCGCAGCACGCGCCGCCAACGAACGGCTGCGGGAGGCCCAGGTCGCCGAGTACGTGGCCCGCGCGGCGGCGGCCCGGGAGGAGGGCCCGGACGACCCCGACGACCCGGACATGCCCTCGGAGTTCCCGGAGCGCTGGTCCCGTTTCCTGCCGCCGGAGGACGTCACGGCGCGCCTGCGGACGCACGTGAAGAGCAGCCACCCGCCGCCGCGGAAGCCGGAGGCCTGAGGGCCGGCGCCGTCTACGCTGGCGTCCGTGTACAAGGAACGGGCGTCCCGGCTCCCCGGTGCGGTCGTCTGGGTGAACACGCCCGACGCGGGCGGTACCGGGCGGGTGCTGCCCGACGGGTGCATGGACCTGCTCTGGCACGAGGGGCGGCTGCTGGTCGCCGGGCCCGACACGCGCGCGTACGTCACCGGGGGCGCCGGAGGCGCATGGGTGGGCCTGCGCTTCTGTCCCGGCACCGCTCCCGCCCTCCTCGGCGTGCCCGCGTACGCGCTGCTCGATCAGCGGGTCGAGCTGGGCGACCTGTGGCCGGCCGGGGACGTACGGCGGCTGCGGGACCGGGTCGCGCTCGCGGGCGATCCGGCCGTCGCGCTGGAGGAGATCGCCCTGGAACGGACCCCGCCTTGCGACCCCTCCCTGCGGCGGCTCGTGGCAGCCCTGGACGCCGGGCGGTCCGTGGCGGCCGTCGCCGACGAACTCGGCCTTGGAGCACGCCAGTTGCACCGCCGGAGCCGGGCCGCCTTCGGCTACGGGCCCAAGACGCTGGCCCGGGTGCTGCGGATGCAACGGGCCCTCGCGCTCGCCCGCGCCGGCGTTCCGCTCGCGGAGACGGCGGCCCGGGCGGGGTACGCCGATCAGCCGCATCTCTCCCGGGACGTACGGCAACTGGCGGGGCTGCCGCTGTCCGGGCTGCTCGGCGGGTAGCGGGACCGCGCGGCGGCGACACCCGGCGGACCCCCGCTCAGGCTGCCGGCGTACGGCGTCAGGATCCGTGGAGTGACGAGCCGTCGGCCCCGTCGGCGGGCGGCAGCGGGGCGAACAGGTCGACGCCGTTGCCGTCGGGGTCGTGCACCGTGGCGTACCGCTGTCCCCAGAACGCGTCCCAGGGCTTGAGCTCGCCGTGGTACCCGGCGCCGACCAGGTCGTCGTACAGCCCGTCCACCTCGGTGGGCGACCCGCAGCGGAAGGCGAGCGCCACGCGGCCTCCGCCGACGGGCGGTTGCCAGGCCGGGTGGAAGGAGCGGATCGTCTCCTCCGTGTCCAGGGCCAGGGTGAGCCCGCCGGGCAACTCCGCCTCGACGTGCGGCTGTTCCTCGGCGCCGGGCGGGAACTCCAGGCCGAGGCGGCGGTAGAAGGCGAGGGACGCGGCCAGGTCGGAGGTGACGAGACCGAGAACGGCGAATCGTGGAGTCATGCCGTCACGGTAGGCGGGGGACCGGCCGGCGGTCTTGAAGGAATCGGACAGGCGGCGCGCCGGAAAACCACCCTCCTGTGGAACGCCTGTGCGGCACGATGGGCACATGATCCGTGCCGTGCGCGTCCTGCCGCCGCTGCTCCTCGCCGCCGCCCTGCTCACCGGGTGCGGCACCGAGAAGGCGGGCCCCGCGGCCTCCGGAGCCTCCACCGCCCCCGCCGACCCGGCCGAACTGGCCGCCAAGGCCAAGGCGTTGGGGATCGCCCCGGAGATGGTCTACGTCACCGACGCGCCCGGCTTCACCCTCTCCCAGCAGTCCGTCGGCGTCCAGGGCGACGACGGCTTCTCCGCCTCGTACGCGGACGACACCGGCGCCGTCATCCACCTGTACACCGATCACCTGCGTTACGCCGGGCAGCACAGGTACGAGGTGTCGGAGAAGGGCTGCGTGGTCTGGCTGGAGGGCGACGGCGGCGTGTCCGGCACGGTCCTGGGCAAGGCGCTGCGCGCCGTCCGCCGTCCCACCGCCGGCGAACTCGACACCCTGCTGCCCGCCCCCGACCCGGCCTTCACCGACGACCGGCCCGTGCAGCGCGGCGACCTGCCGACCAACGGTGACGGCGGACCGCCGGACAACAGCGTGCCGACGCCGGGTTACTGAGCCGGCCCCCGGAAGGGGCCGGACGGGTGTTCTGTCCGGCCCTCGGTCACGCCCCGGAGCACTGCCCGGATTCCGGCTTCCGGCCCGTCCTCACGGGGGAGTCGCGTGGGCCGCACGGCCGGTCCAGTGACGTTTCTCCGGTGAACCGGATCCGCCATTGGGGTGAGTAAAGGTCGCGCACGGAGATAGTCACGTGCGTATCTAGAGATGCTCTTGTCTTGGCAAAGGGCTGTAGAGACGCGGAGGCCGCTCGTGCCGTCGCGCCACCCACCCACAGGAGGAGCCGGACCTTGACTTACGGGAAGAAGCTGCGCGAGCAGATCGCCGGGCCGGGGACCACCCCGCTGATCGGCGTGTACGACATGTACTCGGCGTCGATCGCGGCCAAACACTACGACGGGATGTTCGTATCGGGCTTCGGCTTCGCCGCCTCGTACTACGGCCTGCCGGACATCGGGTTCATCGCCTGGCCCGACATGGTGGCCTTCGTCCAGCGGCTGCGGGGCGCGTTCCCGCACCACCATCTCCTCGTCGACATCGACGACGGCTACGTCGACCCCGAGGTCGCCTGCCACGTCGTGGAGGGACTGGAACGCATCGGCGCCTCCGGGGTGATCCTGGAGGACCAGAAGCGACCCCGCCGCTGCGGGCACGCCGACGGCAAGCAGGTGCTGCCCCTGGAGGAGTACCTGGACAAGCTGGAGAAGGTCCTGGAGACCCGCAACGACCTGGTCGTGGTGGCCCGTACGGACGCCACCGACGAGCACGACATCCTGCACCGCGCGGAGCGGCTCGCCGCCACCGACGCCGACGTGATCCTCGTCGACGGGGTGCGCAGCGAGGAGTGGATCCGCCGGATCCGCAAGGTCGTCGGCGACAAGCCGCTGCTCTTCAACCAGATCGCCGGCGGCAAGTCGCCCCGCCTCTCGCTGACCGAGCTGGACGACCTCGGCGTCGACGTCGCGATCTACTCCACGCCCTGCCTGTTCGCCGCGCACGAGGCGATGGACTCGGCGCTGAGCGAGCTGAAGTCCGCGGACGGTCGGCTGCCGTCGGTCGACGCGGCCAGCGGCGTGGGCGTCAAGGCGTCCACCACCCTGCTGGAGCGCAACATCGCCCGGGAGCGGCTCGACGAGCCCGAGGGCGTGGGCGTGTGACGGGTGGCGGAGTGCGGCTGCGGGCGGCCGTGGTGGTCGCCGCAGCCCTGCTGGGAGGGGCCGCGGCACCCGCCTGTGCGGGCGGCAGCCTGATCACCGTCCTCGACAACTCCCACGCGGACTCCATCCTGGAGGTGGACCGCACGGCGAACCTCCAGACCGGGAGGGGCGACGCCGGCAGTGACCACGACGGCAGCGCCGTGGACGCGATCCAGGCGCTGATGGGGGAGCCGCGTCAGAACGACGACGAGTGAGGGGTGGCCGGCCGGATCGGCCGGTGGGGAACTGCGGGACCGTTGTGGCTGGTCGCGCAGTTCCCCGCGCCCCTATGGGGCGCGTCCTCAGTCCTCGGTCAGGTCCGGCAGGCCGTTCTCGTCCAGTTCCACGTCCTCCTTCGGGTCGTGCTCGTCGGTCGGGGCGGCGGCCACCACGGCGTGGTGCTGGGCCGGGGCGACCGTCAGGGTCGTGGCCCGGGCGGTGCCCAGGGCCGTGGTCAGGGCGGCTGCGGCGAGAGCGCAGGCCGCGGCGGTGCGCAGGGTGAGTTTCATGCCCTGGAAACGATCTTGACGAGGGTGCGGTCACCGTCGTACGGCCGAACGGGCCGCCGGTGCCGCCGTACTCGCCCGCTCCACCAGCCTGGTCGACAGCTCGGTCCGGGTGCCCTCCGGGCGGTCCCCGTGCATCAGCCGCACCAGCAGCCGCAGCGCGGTCGCCGCCATCTCCGACAGGGGCTGCCGGACCGTGGTCAGCGCCGGGGTGCCCCAGCGCGCCTCGGGCAGATCGTCGAAGCCGACCACGCTGACGTCCGCCGGCACCCGCAGGCCGCGTTCGGCCAGCGCCGCGTACACCCCGAGCGCCATCCGGTCCGAGCAGACGAACACGGCGGTCGGCGGCTCCGGCAGGTCCAGCAGCTCGTGCATCCGCAGCCGGGCCGTGTCCGCGTCGAAGCCCGCGTGCCGGACGTAGTCGCCGCTGAGGCGCAGCCCCGCCGAGGCGAGCGCCGAGCGGTAGCCGGACAGGCGGGCGCCGCTGCACATCCGGCGCCGGTTGCCTGCGATCACCGCGATCCGCTCGTGGCCGAGCGTGAGCAGGTGCTCGGTCGCGGTCACCCCGCCCTGCCAGTTCGCCGCCCCGACGGAGACCACGCCCGCCGGGGGCTCGTGGACCGGGTCGATCAGTACGTACGGGATGCGGTGGTGGTCCAGCCAGGCGTACTGCGCCTCGGTCAGTTCGGCCAGGTTGAACAGCACCCCGGAGGAACCGCGCGTGGTCAGCTTGTCCAGCCACCCGTGCTCCGGGCGGCCGGCCCGCGTCCGGGCCGGCCCCGCCGACACGACGACCTCCAGACCCGCCTCGTACGCCGCCGCCTCCACCCCGTGCAGCACCGCACCCGACCACGAGCTGTCCAGCGCCTGCACGACCAGGTCGATCAGGGTGGGGGCCTTCGTCGCGTCGAACCGCGGTCTGCGGACGTAGCCGAGCCGTTCGAGGGCCTCGGTGACCCGGCGGCGGGTCTCGGGGGCCACGTCGTCGCGGCCGTTCACCACCTTCGACGCGGTCGGCACGGAGACGCCCGCCTCGCGGGCCACCACGGCCAGCGTGGGACCGGCCGCCGCCATGCTCGTACCTCCGGCACGGACCATGGGGAACCCGCCTCTCCGGCCCGCCCTTGGGCCAACGAAAGTAACGAAAGTTGCGACCAACGCTGCTTCCGCGGTCTGCGTGCACGCCGTGCAGTAAGCGCTTCCTACGATAGGTGGGCGTCAACACGGCGTGAAGGCCTGGGAATTCGCGGGATCTTCCCGGGCATGACTTTCGAAACTTCGAACAGGGCGGATCGGGGTTTTGCGGGGTTATGCGGGCGTGCGGGTGATCCGGAAGTCGGTGAAGTCGGCGGTGAAGGCTGCGTCGACGAGGTCCACGGCGTGGATCGCGGCCATGGCTCCGGTGAAGCGGAGGCGGGTGCCGTGGTCGTCGGAGAGGCGGGTGAAGTCGAGGGGCGGGCCGATGGGGTGGCGGGGGCCGTCTGCCGCGTACCAGAAACGGGCGTCGGGGCCGTCGACGGTGACGCCGAGGGTGAGGGGGCTGCCCGCGTCGACTTCCTGTACCGCCGCCCGGCGGGTCTCGTTCTCGTCCCGGGTGGTCAGGGCGAGCACGGTTCGGCCGCCGTCCTGCCATTGCTGGCCGTGCTGTGTCTCGCCTTCGGGCTCCGCCCAGGTGAGGTCGAGGGCGAAATAGGCCGAGGTGTTGTACCAGAGGAGCAGGCCTGCGGACTGGGTGAAGGTGGTGGGGGTTGCCCGGAGGGTGACCTGGGCCTCCGTGCGGTGTTCCGTGATGCGCTGGGCCAGGAGGTGGTGGGACCAGAGGGAGTCGGGGCCGTGGTGGCCGCGGAGGCGGAGGCGGCCGGGGTGGGTGGTGTCGTCCAGCCAGGCCGGGTCTGCGGGGGAGCGGAGGGTGTAGTAGGGGGGTGCGTTGTCGGGTGCGGGCCGGTGGGGGCTGGTCGCGCCCGCGCGGCGGCAGCCGCACATTGAATACAGCCCCGCGCCCCTGACGGGGCGCCTGTGCCGGGGCATCTCGACTGTGACCGCCGGTCGGGGATCCCCGTTCCGGAGTCTCGGCCAGCCCTCCGGGTCCCAGGTCACCGCCTGGATCGCCGTCTCGCGGCCGAGTGGGCACCTCGGGCCCTCCGGTGTGTGCAGCGGGCGTGCCGTCAGGTGGCTCAAGTACCAGTCGCCCTCCGGGGTTTGGACCAGCTCCCCGTGACCCGCCTTCTGCAACGGCCACTCCGGGTCGTCCCGCGACGTCAGCAGCGGCCGTTCGCCGAGTTCGTACGGGCCCGTCAGGTTCCTGCTGCGGGCCACCCGCACCCCGTGCTCGAACCCCGTCCCGCCCTCCGCGAGCAGCAGCACGTACCAGCCGTTGCGCTTCAGCAGCTTGGGGCCCTCGACCAACCGGTCGTGCTGGAGCAGGAGTCGGGTGGTGCCGACGGGGGTGAGCGTCTCCCGGTCCAGTTCCGTGGCGACGATGCCCGCGAAGCGCCGGCCGCCCGGGCGGTGGTCGTTCTGGAGGTTGAGGAGCCAGACGTGGCCGCCCTCGTGGAAGAGCGCGGGATCGAAGCCGTGACTCGGGACGCGGCGCGGGGGAGTCCAGGGGCCGGACACCTCCGGGGCCGTACTGACGTAGGTGTCCAGGTCGAAGTACGGGGTGCCCACCGAGCGGACGACGGAGTACGTCACCCAGAAGCGCTCCCCGTCCCAGCTCAGCGAAGGGGCCCAGACGCCGCCCGAGTCGGGGACGCCGGCCAGGGAGCCGCCGGGGACCGCGCCCTCGACGTGGCCGGCGTACTCCCAGTGGGCCAGGTCGCGGGAGCGGTGGATCGGGATCGTCGGGAACCACTCGAAGGAGCTGTTGGCGAGGTAGTACCAGTCGCCGGCGCGGACCAGGGAGGGGTCGGGGGCGAAGCCGCGGACGACGGGGTTGTGCAGCAGGGTCACTTGAGGGCTCCGAGGGTGACGCCGGTACGCCAGTAGCGGCGCATCGCGATCATCATGACCGCCATCGGGACGATGGAGAGCAGCGCGCCGGTGAGGACCAGGCTGGTCAGGTCGACCCCGGATTCGAGGCGTTTGCCGGACCAGTTGTACAGGCCCAGGTTCAGGGTCCAGTTCTGCTCGCCGCGGAGCACCGTGAGGGGGAGGAAGAAGGCGTTCCAGGTGTTGACGAAGGCCAGCAGGAAGACCGTGGCGCCGCCGGTCGTCATCATGCGCAGGACGATCGAGAAGAAGATGCGCACCTCGCCGGCGCCGTCTATGCGGGCCGCTTCGAGGAGTTCGTACGGGACCGTGGCCTCGGTGTAGACCTTCGCCAGGTAGACGCTGAACGGGTTGATCAGGCAGGGGATCAGCATCGCCCAGGGGGTGTCCACCAGGCCGATCTTCGAGAACAGCAGATACAACGGCAGCGTCAGCAGGGCGATCGGGACCAGGAAGGAGCCGACCACGCAGGCGAACACCAGGCCGCGGCCCGGGAACTGGAAGCGGGCGAGGCCGTAGCCGGTGGCGAGGGCGATGAGCGTGCCGCCGAGGGAGCCGACTCCCGCGTAGAGGAAGGAGTTGGCGGTCCAGCGCAGGAAGATGCCGTTCTCGTAGGTGAAGAGCTGGTGCAGGTTGGCCCAGAGGTGCCAGCCCGAGAACCAGAGGCCGTTGCTCTGGTACAGGGCGGTGCGGTCCTTCGTGGCGGCGACGACCAGCCACCAGACCGGGAAGAGGCTGTAGGCGCTCGCCAGGGCCAGGCCGACGAGCAGGAAGCGCTGGCCGCCCCGGGAACGGGCGGCGGGGTCGGGCCTGGTGATGCGGCGGACGGGGTTCGTCCTCGTGCGCTCCTCGGTGAGTGCCATCAGTCGGCCTCCTTCGCGGTCAGCCGGTAGAAGAGGAAGGAGGCGACGCCGAGGATCAGGGCCAGCAGGACGGAAAGGGCCGCCGCGTAGTGGTAGTTGCCCGCGTTGAACGCCTGGTTGTAGATCACCATGATCGGGGTGAAGCTGTCGCTCACCGTCTGCGGTGTCACGTTGCGGAACAGGGCGGGCTCGTTGAAGATCTGGAGCATCTGGATGATCGACAGCATGCCGGTGAGGACCAGTGCGCCCCGTACGTAGGGGATCTTGATGCTCAGGGCGATGCGGGACTCGGAGGCGCCGTCCAGCCGGGCCGCCTCGAAGAGTTCGCGCGGGACGCCCTGGAGCGCCGAGTAGATGATCACCATGTTGTAGCCGATGCCGTGCCAGGTCAGCAGGTTGCCGATGGACGGCCACACCATCGACGGGGCGAAGAAGTTCCAGTCCAGGCCGAACGCCTTGCCCAGCGCGGTGAGGGGGCCGACGTCCGGACTGTAGACGTTGATCCAGACGATCGCGGCGACCACGCCCGGGATCATGTACGGGACCAGGAGCAGGACGCGGAAACGGCCCGCCGCCCGGGCCGCCAGGGTGTCGAGGAAGAGCGCGAGCAGCAGGCTGACCAGCAGCATCACGGGGATCTGGACACAGGCGAACAGCAGCACCCGCAGGACCGAGTGGAGGAACGCCGGGTCCGTCAGGCCCTGTTGGTAGTTGGCCAGGCCCGAGAACTCGTCGGTGGTGCCGCCGAGGCCGAGGCCGGAGGAGTGCGAGCGGTACAGCGACTCGTAGCCGGCGTACCCGATCGGGAGCAGGTAGAGGAAGACGAAACCTAGCTGGAAGGGCACCGTGAAGGCGGCGCCCTTCCAGCGCTGGGAGCGGACCATCCGTGCGCCGCCTCAGCCCTTGACGCTGATGCCGCGGGACTTGAGGTCATTGACCGTCCACTGCTGCATGTGGGCGAGGAGGTCGGTGACCTTCTGCTGCTTGCTGACCACCTTCGCCCAGCCGCTCTGCAACTCGGTGAACATGGCCGTCCAGTCGGGGCCGAAGGTCCAGTCCGTGGTGACCGTGCCCAGGCTGTCGGTGACCACCTTCTTCGCCGGGGTGTAGTTCGCCCCGAGCAGCTTCTGCGAGATCGCCTCGTCGACGTAGGCGCTGCTGTCGGCGAGCGCGGGCATCACGCCGTTGCCGGTGGTCGGGCTGGCCATCGTCTTCACCGCGCCCGAGTCGGTGGACATCCACAACGCGGCCTCGGCGGCCTGCTGCTGGTGCGCGCACTGCTGGGTGACGAGCGTGACGCTGCCGGTGAGGTTGGTGCCGGCCGGGGTCTTCGCGGCCTCGCCGGCGAAGGCGGGCCAGGGGGCGAGGGCCCACTTGCCGAAGGACTTGGTGAAGTTCTGCACCATGCCCGCCATCTGCCAGGTGGAGATCTGCCGGGTCGCGGTACCGCCGCTGTCGTAGTTGCGCTGCACGGCCGCGTAGTCGGCGAACGACAGCGTGGAGTCGAGGTCGTCGTCGATGATCTGCTGGATCACGCCGGCGGCCTTGAGGGTGCCCGCGTCCTGGAAGTCCACCTTCCAGGAGTCGCCGTCGATGGCGTACCAGTGGGCGCCGGCCTGCATGGCGAGCACTTCGAGGGTGCTGGGGTCCTCACCGGCGTAGTTGGTGATCTTGACGCCGTGCTTCTTCAGGACCTTGCCGGCCGCGATGAACTCGTCCCAGGTGGTGGGGGCCTTGAGGCCGTACTTCTGGAAGACGTCCGTGCGGTAGATGGTGAAGTTCGGCGAGGAGCTGGTGGGGACGCCGTAGAGCCTGCCCTGCACCTGGGCGGCCGACCAGGAACCGGGGTTGAACTTGTCCTTGGCCGTGCCGACGTACTTCGTGATGTCGGCGAGGGCGCCCTGGGCGACCCAACTGGTCACGTACTCGGCGGTGTTCTGCACCAGGCAGGGCGCGTTGCCCGCCTTCACCGCGTTGGTGAGCTGCTTCTGCATGGTCAGCTGGTCGGTGACCTTCGTGTACTTCAGCTGCACGTCCTTGTGGGCGGCGTTGAACGCCTTCACCACGGCCTCCTGGCCGTTCGCCCAGCCCCAGAAGGGCAGCGTGACCGGGCCGGAGGCCGCGTCGGAGCCGCCGGAGCCGGAGCCCGATCCGCCGCAGGCGGAGAGCAGACCTGTCAGCGCGAGGCCCGCGATCGCGGCGCGGACCAACCTGGTGGAGTTCATGTGACCGTGTTCCTTCGGAGGTGGGCGCTCTCGGGGAGGAGGGCGGCGGCTCGGCAGTGCCTTAGAAACCGGTTTCCACGAGACCGTAGGACGGCTCGGCCGCTCCCAGCAAGGGGTATGAGTCGGAATCTTTCGATGTCCGGTCGGTCGAACGGTCCGTGAGCAGCAACCGGTACGCAAGGACAACCGGTTGCCGCTGAAGGGTTTTCGAAAGTTGGTCACTCCTCTTGACGAGCCTCTCCCACGGGTTGAAGCTCCCCTCACCGCCCATAGCAACCGGTTGCCTAACCGGGTCGACGCCCTGTCACCTCCCTCCAGAGAGTGGGTAGTCCATGCAGACGCACGCCCGTGCCCCGGTCGGCCGGCGCCGTTTTCTGGCGCTCGGCGGCACCGCCGTCGCCACGGCCGCCCTCGGGGGCTGTGCCCTTCCGGTGTCCGGCAGTGTCGGCGGCCCCGGCGAGACCGTCACGGTGATGGCGAAGCCCGACGACATCTCGGCGGACCTCGTCCAGCAGGCACGGCGGGACCTGGGCGTCAGGATCAACACGGTGCTGTACAGCACCAGCAAACTGATCGCGATGATGACCGACGGCAACCCGCCCGACCTGGTGCGCGGCGTCGGCGCCGTGGACGCGCCCTACTTCGCGGCGCGCGGGGTGATGGAGAACCTGGATCCCTACTTCGCGAAGAGCACCGTCCTCAGGCCGGCCGACCTCGACCCGGTCAACGACCTGTGGCGTTACGACGGCCGTACCCAGGGCAGAGGCCCGCGCTACGGCATGGCGAAGGACTTCTCCCAGGACTCCATGTACTGGTACAACACCGCACTCTTCGACCAGGCGGGCGTCGCCTGCCCGCCGGAACTGGAGCCGGTCACCTTCGACGAGTGGCTGGACACGGCCAAGCGGCTCACCCGGCGCAGGAACGGCCAGACGACCGTCTTCGGCGGCAGCTACAACGGCGTGCTCACCCCCAACCTGCTGGCGAGCCTGGCGGTGGCCGCCGGCGGAAGCATCTTCACCGAGGACTTCTCCCGGGTCGACTTCACCGCTCCCGAGGCCCGCAAGGCGCTCGGCTGGTACATCGACTACTGCCGGACCAGGGTCGGCCCCAGCATCGTCCAGCCCGACCCCAACGCCTGGGACGGCCCCACCTTCCAGGCGAACCGGCTGGCCATGTCCAACTCGGGCTACTGGCTGGGCGGCCTGATCAACACCGACGGCAAGCTGGCCCCGCTGTCCCGTCTCGCCCCCGCGCCGGTCTTCGCCGGCGGCCGTCGGACCAGTCCCTGCCAGGCGGGCACCGGCTTCTGGATACCGAGCGGGTCGCACCGGAAGGACGCCGCCTGGCGGGTCTTCGAGTGGTTCTTCGGCGAGGCACCGGCCAAGGCGCGCGCCTCGGGAGGCTGGGGCATCCCGACCCTCAAGTCCCTGCGCCCGCTGATGCCCGACCAGGAGGACTACCAGAAACGGGTCCTGAAGGTGCAGGAGGCCGAGCTGAAGCACTTCTCGGTGATCGCCTTCACGCCCTACGCCAGCGCCGACTCCCTGTACGCCCTCTTCAACCAGATCGCCCCGGCCGCCATGAACGGCGCGATGTCCCTCGACACCCTCGCCCGGCGCCTGAACTCGGCCATGAACGATCAGCTCAAGCGCGGCAGGAAGCAGGTGGGATGACGGTCGACCGGGCCACCTCCGTGACCGCACGCAGGCACCGGGCGTTCTACCTGTTCACCGCGCCGTGGATCACCGGGTTCGTGCTCCTCACCGTCGCGCCCATGGCGTACGCCCTGTGGCTGAGCTTCACCACCTTCGACGGCATCTCGCCCCACTGGCACTACGTCGGACTCGGCAACTACCGCGAGCTGTTCTCCGACCCGGTGACCTGGCAGTCCCTGGGCCGCACCGGCCTGTTCGCGATCACCTCGGTGCCGCTGTCGATCGTCGCGGGGCTCGGGCTGGCCGTGCTGGTCAACCGGCCGCTCAAGGCGCGCGGTGTGTTCCGCACCCTGCTCTACCTGCCCGCCGTGGTGCCGCCGGTGGGCGCGGGCATCGCCTTCAAGCAGCTCTTCGACCAGAACTCCGGTGCCGCCAACGGTGTGCTGAACCTCTTCGGCATCGACGCCCTCGGCTGGCTGGCCGACCCCTACGCACGCTACGTGCTGATCATGACGGTGCTCTGGACCGCCGGAAACATCATGATCATCTCGCTGGCCGGGCTCCAGGACATCCCCCGCGAACTCCTCGAAGCGGCCCGCATCGACGGCGCGGGCGCCTGGCGGAGCTTTCGCAGCGTCACCGTACCGCTGCTCTCCCCGGTGCTGCTCTTCCAGACCGTGACCGGCGTCATCGCCTCGGTGCAGACCATCATGCCGCTGCTGCTGGCCCCCGACGCCACCCCGGCCGGCATCACCGCGCTCCCGCAGTCCAACTACCTCTACATGATGCACGTGTTCGCGGAGTACTTCGCGTTCGGCCGCTACGGCTACGCCTCCGCGCTGCTGTGGGTGCTCTTCGTCCTGATCCTCGTCGCCACCGGACTGATCTTCAGGGCCACGTCCGGCGTGGTGTTCTACAACGTCGACCCGGAGGCGAAGAAGTGACAGCCGCCACCCCGGCCCCCAAGGCCGCGCCCCGCCTGCGCGTCAACCGCCTCGTCCTCTACACGGCCCTCGTCGCGATCACCGGACTCTTCCTGGGCCCCTTCGGCTGGCTGGTCGTCTCGGGACTCAAGACCCCCGCCGAACTGGCCGCCTCGCCCGTGCACTGGCTGCCCGCCCACATCCAGTGGCACAACTTCGCCGACGCCTTCCACCTCATCGACTTCCTCGGCTACGCCCGCAACTCCCTGATCATCGCCACGATCTACGCCACCCTCGTCACCCTGAGCTCCGCCTGGGTCGGCTTCGGCTTCGCCCGCCTCGAAGCCCCCGGCAAGAAGCTCCTGTTCGGCATCCTGCTCGGCTCGATGATGCTGCCCCAGATGATCACCCTGCTGCCGACCTACCTGATCTTCGCCAGGCTCGGCATGGTCGACACGTACTGGCCCTGGGTGCTGTGGGGCCTGTCCGCCGCCCCCTACCTGGTCTTCCTCTTCCGGCAGTTCTTCGCCGGTCTGCCCCGCGAGCTGGAGGAGGCCGCGATCGTCGACGGCTGCGGCTGGCCGGGCGTCTTCTGGCGGATCTTCCTCCCGCAGTCCTGGCCGGTGCTGTCCGCGAGCTTCGTGATCGCCTTCACCTGGACCTGGGGCGATTACATCGCCCCGCAACTCCTGCTCTCCACCGACCGCACCACCCTCGCGGTCGCCGTCATGTCCACCTACGTCACCTCGGCCGGCACCCCCGTCACCGACCTCCAGGCGGCGGCCTCGGTGATGTACGTCGTCCCGATCCTGCTGATCTTCCTGATCGCCCAGCGCGGTTTCGTCGCCGGGATGTCCACGACCGGTCTGAAATAGCCCACTGTCGCAAGGAGTCAAGCATGAACACGCCCCTGTCCCGCCGTACGGCTCTCCAGGCGGCCGGCGCCACCGTCCTCGCCGCCGGTCTGACCGGTGTGACGGCCACGGCGGCCCGGGCCGACGCCTCCGGCAACAAGTCCGCCCCCAGGCTGGTGACCTACCCCCGCCCGGCCGCCATGCCCACGAACACCAGCTTCAGGGTGAGAGTCCGCACCGCCCCCGACGGCGACTGGCAGACCCCGGACATCTGGCGGCCCCAGCTGGAGGAGATCAACGCCGCCACCGGATCCGGCAAGGTCTACAGCAGCTCGATGGTGTACTTCGACTTCCGGGGCTCCGTCGAGATCGAGGTCACGTACCTCAAGGGCGGCACCACCAAGGCCCGGGTCCGCCCGGACGCGCTCGGCATCACGCCCGAACTCGGCGGCGACACCCTGGTGTTCACCCTGGACGAGCCGAAGGACGTCGTCGTCCAGATCAACGACGAGATCTTCGACTGCCTGCACGTCATCACCAACCACGTCGACTGCGACCCGCCGTCCGCCGACGACCCCGACGTCATCTACTTCGGTCCCGGCATGCACTCGGTCACCGGCAACGTCCTGACCGTGCCCAGCGGCAAGACCGTCTACCTGGCCGGGGGCGCCGTCCTGACCGCCCAGGTCTACTTCAAGGACGTCGAGAAGGCCCGCCTGTCCGGACGCGGGGTCCTCTACAACAACCCGGGCGGCGCCATCCTCAGCGAGGGCAGCAGGAACATCCGGGTCGAGGACGTCATCATCCTCAACCCGGCCGGTTACGCGGGCACCTTCGCCGAGAGCCACAACGTCCGTGTGAAGAACGCACGCGCCTTCAGTTCGAAGGGCAACGGCGACGGCTTCGACGTCTTCTCCAGCACCGGGGTCACCTTCGACGGCTGCTTCATGCGCAATTCCGACGACTGCATCGCGATCTACTGCCACCGCTGGGACTACTACGGCGACACCCGCGACGTCACCGTCCAGAACTGCACCCTGTGGGCGGACGTCGCCCACCCGGTCAACGTCGGCACGCACGGCAACACCGACGCCCCCGAGACGATCGAGAACCTGCTCATCAGGAACATCGACGTCCTCGACCACCGCGAGCCCCAGATGAACTACCAGGGCTGCATCGCCCTCAACCCGGGCGACTCCAACCTCATCAAGAACGTCCGTATCGAGGACGTCCGTATCGAGGACTTCCGCTGGGGCCAGGTCATCTACATGAAGGTGATGTTCAACCCGAAGTACAACACCTCGGTCGGCCGCGGCATCCAGGACGTCTACGTCAAGAACCTCAGCTACACCGGCACCCGTGCCAATCCCTCGCTCTTCCTCGGCTACGACGCCGACCACGCCATCGACAACGTCACCTTCGAGAACCTGGTGATCAACGGCCTGGTCGTCGCCGACTCGATGAAGAAGCCGACCTGGTACTACACCACCGACGAGATCCAGTGGTTCTCCAACGAGCACGTGACGAACCTGCGGTTCCTCACCACCGCCGAGGCCGAGGCGGCCACCGCGTCATGAGCCTCCCCGCCACCAGCCGCCGCGGGTTCCTCGGCGGCACGGCGGCCCTGCTGCTGGCGTCGGGCACGAGCGGTCTGCTCGTGCCCGGCACCGCGGCGGCCGTCGAGAGCGACACCGCCACCAGAGCCTTCGCCCACCCCGGGCTGCTGCACTCCGCCGACGACCTCGCGCGGATGAAGGCCGCCGTCGCCGCCAAGGAACCACCGGTCCACGACGGCTACCTGGCCCTCGCGGCCCACGCCCGCTCGCAGTCGGCCTACCCGATCCAGAACACGGGCCAGATCACCTCCTGGGGGCGGGGACCCGCCAACTTCCAGAACCAGGCCGTCGCCGACTCGGCCGCCGCCTACCAGAACGCCCTCATGTGGGCCGTCACCGGCGACCGCGCGCACGCCGACAAGGCCCGTGACATCCTCGACGCCTGGTCGGCCTCGCTCACCGTCGTCACCGGTGCCGACGGCCCGCTGGGCGCGGGACTCCAGGCCTTCAAGTTCGCCAACGCGGCCGAACTCCTGCGCCACACCGGCTACGACGGCTGGAGCGACGCCGGCATCGCCCGCTGCGAGGCCTCCTTCCTCGACGTCTGGTATCCGGCCGTCTCCGGCTACATGCTCTACGCCAACGGCAACTGGGACCTGACGGCCCTTCAGGCCGCCCTCGCCATCGGTGTGTTCTGCGACGAACCCGCCCTCTTCCAGGACGCGCTGCGCTTCGCCGCGGCCGGCGCGGGCAACGGCAGCGTCCTGCACCGCATCGTCACCGACGCGGGCCAGGGCCAGGAGAGCGGCCGGGACCAGGGCCACGAACAGCTCGCGGTCGGCCTGCTCGCCGACGCCGCGCAGGTCGCCTGGAACCAGGGCGTCGACCTGTGGGGCTTCGACGGCAACCGCATCCTCGCCAACGTCGAGTACGCGGCCCGCTACAACCTCGGCGGCGACGTCCCCTTCGTCCCCGACCTCGACCGCACCGGCAAGTACCTCAAGGCTGCCGTCTCGGCCACCGCGCGCGGCACCCTGCCGCCGATCTACGAGATGGCGTACGCCCACTACGCGGGTGTGCGCGGCCTCGACACCCCGTACACGAGGAACGCCGTCTTCCGCGGCCCCGGCGGCGCCCGGGTCGTCGAGGGCAGCAACGACGACCTGCCGAGCTGGGGCACCTTCGCCTACGCCGGTGCGACGGCGACCGCGCCGCGCGTGCCGACGCCGCCGGCCGGTGTCACGGCAGTGGGGGAGGACCGGTCCGTCACCGTGACCTGGCTGCCCTCGGCGGGGGCCGACTCCTACACGGTGCTGCGGGCGAGCACCGCGGACGGCCGTTACGAGGAGATCGCGTCCGGGGTCGCGGGTCCGGCGTACACGGACCGCCGCGTGCGGGCCGGACGGACCTACTCCTACACGGTTGCCGCCATCAACTCCTTGGGAAGCAGCGGGAGTTCCGCGTGGGCGGCGGCCTCCGCCGGGCTCCCCGGACCCTGGGCGACCCAGGACGTCGGAGAGGTGCGGATCCCCGGCTCCGCGGTCTTCGACGGCGAGCGCTTCGTCCTGGAGGCGAGCGGCACCGACGACACCTACCGCCTCGTCCACCTGCCCCTGCGCGGCGACGGCACCGTCACCGCGCGGATCGTGTGGCCGCTCAGCTCGCAGTACTCCAAGATCGGCGTCACCCTCCGCGCCTCCCTCGACGCGGACGCGGCGCACGCCGCCATGCTGATCCAGGGGCTGCCGCTGCACACCTGGAGCGGGGTGTGGACGGTACGCCCGGCGGCCGGTGCCGAGGTCTCCGCGACCGGCAGCACCCCGGTGCCGCCCTCCCAGCAGCAGGCGATCACCGTGAACGCGGCCTTCCCGCTCTCCGACCTGGGCGCGCTGCCCGCGTCGGCGACTCCCCTGGAGGCGCCCTGTGTCGAGGGCGCGGGCGACGGTTACCGGCTGCGGGCGCCCTACTGGGTGCGGGTGACCCGGAAGGGCCCGCGGTGCACGGGCGCCGTCTCCCCGGACGGCGTCCACTGGACCGAGGTCGGCGCCACCGACGTCGAGCTGGGGCGGACCGCGTACGCGGGCCTCCTGCTCACCTCCTGCCTCGGCGTCGGCGAGGAGTACGCCGAGACCGGCACCGGCGCCTTCGACAACGTCGGCGTGACCTCGCCGTCCGGGCCGGTGTGGTGCGTGCCGCGCCCCGCCCGCACCGTGACCGACCTGCGGGCCGGCACCGGCGCCGACGCCGTCGAACTGGCCTGGAGCGACCCGGACCCGTCGGCCCGCTACACGGTGCTGCGCGCCGCCCGCGCCGACGGACCGTACCGGACGCTCGCCACCGGCGTCGGCCCGGTCGGCTTCGGCACCCGCGTCCGGTACACCGACGCGACCGGCACACCGGGCACGGCCTACCACTACACCGTCGCGAAGACCAATACCGCGGGACGCGGCCCGCGTTCGACGCCGGTCCAGGCGGTCATGCCGACCCCGGCGCCACCCCGGCTCACCTCCGCCACCGCGGTGTTCGCCAACCAGGGCGCCGGGTTCCGGCATCTGCTGCGGGCCGCGCACGAGCCCGTGCTGTTCACGGCGGACGGGCTGCCCGACGGGCTGCGGATCGACCGGCGCACCGGTCTGGTCTCCGGAACCCCCACCGGGACGGGCGAGTTCACCGTCACGACCACCGCGGCCAACGCCGCCGGGACCACCACCGGAACCCTCGCGCTCACCGTCGGTACCGCGCCACCCGAACCGTGGACGTACGGGGACCTCGGCGACACCGTGCTCGACGACCGCGCCTTCGGCACGCTGGGCGTGGTCGCGATCACCACGCCAGGCAGTACCTCGTACCACGACGGCACCTTCACCGTGCGGGGCGCGGGCGTCGACCTGAACGCCAACGGCCAGGGCATGACCGGCCAGTTCGTACGACGGTCCGTCGACGGCGACTGCGAGATCGTCGCCCGGCTGCTCTCCCGCACCGGCGCGGGCGCGGACCGGGTGGGCCTGCTGATGGCGAAGTCGCTGTCGCCGTTCGACCAGGCCGCCGGAGTCGTCGTCACCGGCGGCACCACCGCACAGCTCATGCTCCGCAGGACCGTCGCCGGAGCCTCCGCCTTCACGGGCGGCGCCGCCGTCGCCCTCCCCGCCCTGCTGCGGCTGAGGCGCACCGGGACCGCCTTCACCGCAGCCCTGTCCACCGACGACGGCGTGACCTGGACCCCCGTGGCCGACGGGGAGATCCCCTCCTTCGGTGACGCCCCCTACCACGTGGGCCTGGTGGTGTGCTCCCGCACCCCGCTCGCCCTCGGCACCGCGCAGTTCGAAGAGGTGAGTGTCGCACTCACCTGAACTCCCCCCACCGAAGGAGAACCATCGCGATGAGCCGCCGCGAACAACAACCGAAGGAAACAGGCGGGTTGAGCCGCCGGGGTGTCCTGAAGTCCGCCGCAGCGCTCGCCGTCGCCGCCTCGGTCACCGCCCCACGGGTGGCCGACGCGGCACCGGCGACCTTCACCCACCCCGGCCTGCTGCACAACGCGGGCGACATCAACCGCGCCAAGGTGCGGGTCGCCGCCGGCACCGACCCCTGGCTGTCCGGCTGGAACAGGCTGACCGCCAACTCCCACTCCGCGTCCACCTGGACGCCCAACCCGCAGGCCACGATCGTCCGCGGCGGGACCGGCGAGAACTACGGCATCCTCTACAACGACATCGCCGCCGCCTACCAGAACGCCCTGCGCTGGAAGGTCGCGGGGACGGCCGCCAACGGCGACACCGCGGTGAAGATCCTCAACGCCTGGTCGTCCACGCTGACCACCCTCACCGGGAACGCCGACCGGTTCCTCGCCGCCGGCATCTACGGCTGGGAGTTCTGCCAGGCCGCCGAACTCATGCGCGGCTACGCCGGGTTCGACCTCGCCGCGTTCCAGGCGATGATGGTCGACGTCTTCTACCCGCTCAACAACAGCTTCCTGACCAACCACAACGACGCCTGCATCACCAACTACTGGGCCAACTGGGACCTGTGCAACACGGCCTCCGTCATGGCCATCGGGATCCTCACCGACGATGCCGCCAAGTACGACCAGGCCGTCACCTACTTCACGTCCGGCGCGGGCAACGGATCCATCGAGCACGCGGTGCCCTACCTCTACACCGACTCCGACGGCTACGGCCTCGGCCAGTGGCAGGAGTCCGGCCGCGACCAGGGCCACACCGTCATGGGGATGGGCCAGATGGGCG
Source organism: Streptomyces sp. NPDC048278 (assembly GCF_040652195.1). NCBI lineage: Bacteria > Bacillati > Actinomycetota > Actinomycetes > Kitasatosporales > Streptomycetaceae > Streptomyces > Streptomyces sp. NPDC048278. The sequence continues at coordinate 117,801 of NZ_JBEZLP010000017.1, read as the reverse complement.
CGATCTGCGAGATGGCCTGGAACCAGGGCGACGACCTCTACTCCTACGACGACCGGCGGTTCATGAAGGCCGCCCAGTACGTCGCCAAGTACAACCTCGGCCAGGACGTGCCGTACACCACCTACACCTGGGGCACCGGGCAGAGCTGCGCCCAGTCCTCCCAGACGGTGATCTCCGACTCCTCCCGCGGCCAGCTCCGCCCCGTGTGGGCCATGCTCCACTTCCACTACAACCGCCGCATCGGCCTCGACGACACGTACATCTCCGCCATGTACTACGACCTCGTCGCCCCCGAGGGCGGCGGCGGGGACTACGGCTCCACCAGCGGCGGCTACGACCAGCTCGGCTTCGGCACCCTGATGTACGCCAAGTAGCCGCGCGTATCCGCCCGGCCGCCGTGTGCGCCGGAATACTGGAACCCGCCGCAGTGCTCCTTTCCTACCGGCGTTTCCGGTGCACGCGGCGGGAGGAGCTGGTGGGGCGGATGACGGCAGACCTGACCGGTCCGGAGGACCCCGTCGCCGACACCCCGTACGGGGCGGTCCGCGGCAGGTGGGAACGCGGGATCGCGGTGTTCCGCGGGATCCCCTACGCCGCCCCGCCCTTCGGGGAACGCCGGTTCCGTCCGCCCGTGCCGCCCGAGCCCTGGACGGGGGTCCGGGACGCGGGCTCCTTCGGACCGACGGCACCCAAACCGCCGTACTCGCAGGCGTTCGCGGAGTACCTCTCCGACCCCGTGATCCCCGGCGACGACTGCCTCAACCTCAACGTATGGACCCCGGAACCGGGACCAGGCGCCCGGCTCCCGGTCCTGGTCTGGCTGCACGGCGGCGCCCTGACCAGGGGATCCTCGGCCGTACCGGTGTACGACGGGCACGCGTTCGCCCGGGACGGGGTCGTCCTCGTCTCGGTGAACTACCGGCTGGGCGTGGAGGGCTACGGCCTGTTCCCCGACACCCCGCCCAACCCCGGGCTGCGCGACCAGCTCGCCGCCCTGCGCTGGGTCCACGACGCCGTCGCGGCCTTCGGCGGCGACCCGGACCGCATCACCCTGTGCGGCCAGTCCGCCGGCGCCATCAGCGCCGGCGCCCTGCTCGCCGCACCCCAGACCCAGGGCCTGATCCGCCGGGCCGTCCTGCAGAGCGGCCCGCCCGAGGCCGCCGAGCGGGACAAGGTACGGCGCATGGTCCGCCGGATGGCCAACCGGCTCAGGATCCCCGCGACCGCGCAGGCCTTCGCCGGGGTCGACCGCGAGCTGCTGCTGCGCACCCAGGCCGAGGCGGGCCGGCTCAGCAGCCCCGTCCTCGGCGGCCCGGCCTTCGGCATCGTCGTCGACGGCGACCTCGTCCCGCGCGACCCGCTCCAGGCCCTCCTCGACGGCGAGGCCGCGCACGGCGTCGACCTCCTGATGGGCTGGACCCACGACGAGTACCGGCTCTGGCTGGTCCCCGGCGGCCTCGTCGACCACGTCGAACGGCTCGGCCCGGTCGCCTTCGCCGGCGCCATGGCACGCTGCCGCGTCGGCCCCGAGGTGCCGCGCGGCTACCGCACCCTGCATCCCGGGGCCGGCCCCGCCGAGACCGTCGGCCAGATGGTCACCGACCACCTGCTCCGCCTCCCGCTGCACCGGCTGGCCGAGGCCCGCCCCGGCTCCTCCTACCTCTACGAGTTCGCCTGGCCCTCCAACCGCCCCGGCCTCGGCGCCTGCCACGCCCTGGAACTGGGCTTCGTCTTCGACACCGGGCAGGACCCCGACTCGGCCCGGCTGGCCGGCCCGGACGCCCCGCAGGACCTCGCCGACGCGATGCACGGCGCCTGGGTCCGCTTCGCCGCCACCGGCGACCCCGGCTGGCAGCCCTGGGACGACACCCACCCGGTCCGCGTCCTCGGCGACGGCGAGCCCCGCACGGTGTCCGGCCCCCGGGACGCGGAGTTCGCCCTCTGGAGCCCCGCCGTACCTCCGCCGCACCCCGAACGCACGGCCGAACTGACCCTGGCGGTACGCAGGCTGCGCCGCTCAGTCGCCGCCGTACGCCGTCACTGAGTCCCGTACCACCACATGTGTGCCGAGCAGCAGGTGCTCGTCGGCCGACTCCCCGTCGTGCCCGAGCGCGGTCCGCACGGCGAGCCGCCCCAGTTCCTCGTAGGGCACGTGCACGGTGGTCAGGGCCGGGTGCAGGTCGCGGGCGAACGGTATGTCGTCGTACCCGGCCAGCGACACGTCCCCGGGCACGTCCAGCCCCGCCTCGTGCAGCGCGGTCAGCGCGCCCGCCGCCACCATGTCGGTGGCGGCGACCACCGCGCTGAACTCAAGCCCCAGCGCCAGGGCCTGCCGCAGCAGCCGGTGCCCGGAGTCCCGGGTGAAGTCGCCGTGCAGCACGAGAGCGGGATCGGGTTCGAGCCCCCGGGCCCGGTGCGCGGCCAGATAGCCCCGTTCCCGCCCCATCGCCGTCGTGTGGTCCGGCTTGCCGCCGAGGAACAGCACCCGCCGGTGGCCCTGCGCGAGGACGTGGGCGACCAGGGCGTAGGCGCCGCCCTCGTTGTCGTACTCGATGACCGTCACCGGCGCGCCGGGCCCGAGCGGCGGCCGTCCGCAGAGCACCAGCCGCGACCCGGCCGAGGCGAGCGAGTCGGCGACCCGGCGGGTCCGCTCCCGGTACTCGGGCGTGTCCGCCGCGCCGCCCACCAGGATCACGGCCGCCGCCCGCTGCGCCCGCATCATCCCGATGAACTCCAGCTCCCGCCGCACGTCACCGTCGGTGCTGCACACCAGCGACAGATGCCCGAGCCGCGCCGCCTCCCGCTCCACGCCGTACGCCATGTGCGCGAACGACGGCCCGGTGATGTCCTCCAGCACGAAGGCGAGCGTGGGCGTCCCGGCCCCGGCAACCGCCTTGGCCCGCGCGTCGGCGACGTAGTCCAGCTCCCGCACGGCCCGCAGGACCCGCGTACGCGTCGCGGCACTGACCGGGTAGTCCCCACCGAGCACCCGCGACACCGTGGACGCGGACACCCCGGCGCGAGCGGCGACATCCCTGACGGTGCTCCGCCCCGCCTCTTCGCTCTTCCTGGTCAACCCCACCCCCGCCAACCGCTTCCCACGGGGGACCTTAGCGCCCACGGGACTACAGCGCCCCGCAAGGGGCGCGGGGAACTGCGCGACCAGCCCCCACCGGGCCGCGGTCGCCCTCCAGCCTCACTGCTCTCACGGCGAACGGGCGCCCGTCACACCACCCGAGCGATCCCAGCGACAGCGTCCGGCCCCACCCGACAGCACCCCCCGATCAACCGGGCCCCCGCATCCCGCCACCCCACCACCTGCCCGGTGTCGAACAACGACCGCCCCGTCCACGCCCTGGCCTCCCCGTCCCACACCTCCCCGCTGTTGGGATAGACGACCGCCGGCTTCCCGGTCACCCGCACCGCCGTCTCCACCGCGAGCGCCACGTCCTGCGGCGCACAGCAGTTCACGCCCACGGCGATCACCTCGTCCACGTCCGCGGCCAGGGCGAACGCCTCCTCCAGCGGCTGCCCAGCCCGCGTCCGCCCACCCGCCACGCTGTACGACAGCCAGGCCGGCACCCCCAGCCCCCGCACCGCCCGCAGCAACGCCTCCGCCTCGTCCGCGTCCGGCACGGTCTCCAGCGCCAGCACGTCAGGACCCGCCCCGGCGAGCACCTCAAGGCGAGGCCGGTGGAACCGCTCCAACTCCCCGACGCTCAGCCCGTACCGCCCCCGGTACTCGGAGCCGTCGGCCAGCATCGCCCCGTACGGCCCGACCGAGGCGGCCACCCACAACGGCCGTACGATCCCCTCCGTCCGTGCCCGCCGTACCGCGTCCTGCCCCAGCCGCACGCTGAGCGCGAGCAGCCGGGCCGCCTCCTCGTGGGGGATGCCGCGCCTGCCGAAGCCCTCGAAGCTGGCCTGGTAGCCGGCGGTGATCGCGACGTCGGCGCCCGCCCTGAAGTACGCGAGGTGCGCGTCGCGGACCGCGTCGGGCCGGTCGGCCAGCAGCCGTGCCGACCACAGCTCGTCGCTCAGGTCGTGCCCGGCGGACGCCAGCTGGTTGGACATGCCACCGTCGAGCACGACCGTCCCGGCGGCGAGGGCGTCGGCGAGGCCGGGAGAGGGGGCGCTGGTCATACCCCGACGCTAGCCGACCCGGCACCGGACGACCGGTCCTGTCCACAGGCCGACCGGACGGACCGTCACAGGGACACCGGTACCGGAACCGCCGGCTCCCGGGGCCCGGTGTGCGCGGTGTCCCGGGCCAGCTCCTGTTCGGCCCAGACGACCTTGCCGCCGGCGACCGGCCGGGAGTCCCATCGGCGCGACAACCGGTCGACCAGGAACAGGCCGCGGCCGTTCTCGTCGGTGGCGTGCGCGTGCTGCTGGTGCGGGAAGCAGGCGTTGGTGTCGAACACCTCGCAGGTCAGGACCTGGTGCTGGATCAGTCGCAGACCGATCGGGCCGGTGCTGTGGCGGACGGCGTTGGTGACCAGTTCGCTGACGATCAGCTCCGTGGAGTCCTCCAGGGCGTCCAGGCCCCACTCGGCCAGCCGGCCGGCCACCAGGTGGCGGGCGCTGCGCACGGCGGTCAGGTCGCCCGGCAGTGTCCAGGCGGCGACCTGGGCGGGGCTGAGCGAGCGGGTGCGCACGAGGAGCAGGGTGACGTCGTCGGAGGGTGCCCGGCCCTGGACGGTGTCCATCGCCCGGGTGCAGAGGTCCTCCAGGGAGCGCCCCGGCTCCGTCAGGGCCTCGCTCAGGCGGTGCATGCCCGCCTCGATGTCGTGGTCGCGGGTCTCGATCAGGCCGTCGGTGTACAGGGCGAGCAGACTCCCCTCGGGCAGTTCCACCTCCACGGCCTCGAACGGGGCGCCGAGACCGACGCCGAGCGGGGTTCCGGTGGGCAGGTCGGGGTAGGTGACCCGGCCCTGCGGGTCGACGATCGCCGGCGGCGGGTGTCCGGCCCCGGCCATGGTGCACTTCCGGGTGACCGGGTCGTAGACGGCGTACAGGCAGGTGGCGCCCGTCACGGCGGTCAGCTGGTCGCGGGTGTCGGGGGACCCCTCGCTCAACCGCTCCAGCGTGGCGTCGAGGCGGGCCAGCAGTTCGGCGGGGGGCAGCTCCTGCTCGGCGAGCATGTGGACGGCGGTGCGGAGCCGCCCCATGGCCGCGGTGGCGTTGATGCCGTGGCCGACCACGTCGCCGACGACGAGGGCGACCCGGGCGCCGGACAGCGGGATCACGTCGAACCAGTCCCCGCCGACGCCGATGCCCGGGTCGGCCGGCAGATAGCGCGAGGCCGCCTCGACCGCGGCGCCGCCCCGCAGCCGCTGCGGGAGCAGGTTGCACTGGAGGGCGAGGGCCGCGGCGTGCTCGCGGGCGTACAAGCGGGCGTTGTCCAGGGACAGCGCGGCCCGGCTGACGAGTTCCTCGGCGAGCAGCAGGTCGTCCTCCTGGAACGGCGCCGGGTCCTCGGTGCGGACGAACAGCGCCACGCCCAGCAGGACGCGCCGCGCGCGGATGGGCACGACCATCAGGGAGTGCATGCCGTTCTCGTGGATCACCCGGGCCCGTAGCGGGTCCCCGTCGACCCAGGTGCCCGCGGCGGTGTCCAGGACCGGCTCCAGATGGGACCTGCCGGTGCGCAGCATGTCGATGAAGGGTGCGGGCGGGGCGGGGACCGGCTCGCCGCGGTCCCACGGGGACTCCGGGGCTCCTGGGCGGATCGAGGCCAGGCCGGCCCGCCGCAGCACGGGGAGGCGCTCGCCGACCTGGCCGATGCGGACCGGGGGGCCCTCACCGGCCGGGACCGAGTGCTCCAGGTCGACGACGGCGAAGTCGGCGAAGAGGGGCACCGCGAGGTCGGCCAGTTCCTGGCTGGTCCGCATCACGTCCAGGGTGCCGCCCAGACGGGTACCGGCCTCGCTGAGGATCGCGAGGCGCTCCTGCGCCCGCCGGCTCTCCGTGACGTCGACGCTGATGGCGCACACCCCCAGCGCCCGGCCCTCGGCGTCCCGGAGGCAGAAGAACGAGGCCGCGAGGACGTGCTCCCGGCGCGGGTTCGACGGCAGCCGCCTGCGGAACTCGTGGACGCTGGTGGCGCCGGTGCGGAGGGTCCTCCGCATCGCCGCCTCGCAGGCCTCGGCCCCGGGCAGCGCCTCGGTGGACCGGCGGCCGAGCCGCTGGTCACGGGGGACGCCGTCGTGGCTCTCCATCGTGTCGTTCACCCAGGTGCAGCGCAGCTGCGGGTCACGGACGACGATGCCGATCGGTGCGCGGGTGAGGAGCGATTCCCGCACCGATCCGTTCGTCACCTCCTGGGAGAGCTTGCGGACGTCGGTCACGGACACGAGCCAGCGGACCGTTCCGTCCTGCCCCCACAGCATCGACAGCCGCATGCTGACGGTGAGCGAGCGGCCGTCCCGGTGGCGTATCGCCGTGGTCCCCGCCCAGCCCTGGCGGGCGCGGCAGCGTTCGACGAACGCCGACGCCGTCGGCGTTTCCTCGAAGGACGGCACCACGAGTGCGGCGGACCGTCCCACCACCTCCCCGGCGGGGTAGCCGACGAGCCGCTCGGCGGCCCGGGTCCAGCCGAGCACCGTTCCCTGCTCGTCGAGCATGGCGATCGCCGAGTCGGACATCTCGTGCGGGTCCGTCTGCCTGCCCCGCGCCCCCTGGTGAGTGCTGCGCATCGAGCTCGTGTCCTTAGGTCATCGGCGGAAGACTGCGATGGTCAGCGGTATTGACCGGGCAGGGCCGCGATGTGTGACAGCGCGGTCGTGCGGCGCACCGCACCGGAGGATGTGACAGGACGCCGCCACCGCATGAAGCTGTGTAGTGGACACGGACCGGCCCTCCTGAACCGGCCGGGTGCCGTCGCGGTCGCCGCCGGAACCCGTCGACCAGCAAGGAATCCGCACCATGCCGTCGAATGACAACCCGCCGGACGACACCGAGGACCTCCGCGAGGCGGAGGCGGTGTTCCGGGACGCCCACGGCTACCTGTTCGGGATCGCCTACCGGATGCTCGGCACCGTCGGCGAGGCGGAGGACGTTCTCCAGGAGGCCTGGATCCGCTGGCAGACCTACGACCGGTCCCGGGTGGAGAACCCGCTCGCGTTTCTCGCGACGACGGTGACCAGGCTCGCGATCAACGTGCTCCAGTCGGCGCGGGTCCGCCGGCAGGCGTATGTCGGGCCGTGGATCCCGGAGCCGGTCGACACCAGCGCCGACCCGGCACTCGGCGCCGAGAACGCGGAGGCGCTGGAGGTCGCGGTGCTCATGCTGATGGAGAAGCTCACCCCCACGGAACGGGCGGCGTACGTGCTCCGGGAGGCGTTCGGGTACCCGTACGAGCAGATCGCGGAGATCGTCGGCCAGACCAGTGCCAACGCCCGGCAGCTGGTGAGCCGGGCCCGGAAGCACCTGGCCGCGGAGAAGCGGGCCGGTGTCCCGGCCGAGGACCACCGGAGGTTCCTGACCGCGTTCGTGGCCGCCGCCCAGGAAGGGGAGGTGGCCGTGCTGGAGAAGCTGCTCACGGAGGACGCCGTCTCGTACTCGGACGGCGGAGGCGTCGTGCGGGCGTCCAAGTTCCCCGTCGTGGGCCGGCACCGCGTGGCGAAGTACTACCACGGGTTCGCCGACCGCTTCTGGGTCGGCGTCACGGTGGCGCCGGCCGAGGCCAACGGCAGGCCGGCGGTGAGCCTGTCCCGCGACGGCGCCGTGTTCGCCGTCCTCACCGTGAGCGTCACGCCGGACGGCATCGACCGGGTGCTCGTCATGATGAACCCGTCGAAGATCGCCGCCATGGCCGGCTGAACGGGGCACCGCGGGGGCCGGCCGGACAGCACGGGCCGGCGACCGGCCGCCCGGTCAGGCCGCGTGCCGCCTGCTCCCGCGGCGGGTCCTGCGCCGGGTGCGCCGGGTCGCCGGGACCATGAGGCCGCCGAGGAGGCCGAGGGAGAGGGCGTAGGGCCACCAGCCGAAGGGGCGCGTCGAGTCGGCGGCGGCGCGGGTGGTCACCGCCGGGGGAGCGGTGGGCGTGCTGCCGGTGGTGTCCGCCTTGGTCGAGGCCCGCGCCGGCTCCGCGTCGAGGACCACGTCGTTGCCGTCGCCGCCCCGGTAGGTGAGCCGGTAGACGGTGTCGGCCAGCTTGACCTCGGCGCCCTCGGCGAGGCCGTCGAAGGTGCCGGTGGTCGGGGCCCTGCCCGTGTGGTCGATCACGGTGACGCGCCGGGCGGGGGCGGTGCCCGCGGCGGACAGGTCGAGGGCGCCGGCCAGGGCGACCCGGCCCGTCACCTTCAACGGCCTTTTCCGCAGGACCAGTTCGCCCCGCCGGTGCTGGGTGTAGTCGCCCCGCACGGTCAGACCGCCCGCGACCAGGCTGTCGTTGGTGACCGAGCCCAGCACGGTGCCCGTCCCGGAGAGCGCGGTCAGCACCCGCAGGCCCGCCGTGCCCGGGTCCAGGCGGGCCCCGGCCGAGGTGAGCCGGATCGCCTCGCTGTGCGCGAGGGTCGCCCCGGAGCGCAGGGCGAGGGTGCCCTCGCTGACGGTCGTCGTCCCCGTGTACGTCACCGCGCCGCCGGTGAGCGTGGTGGTGGCCGCCCCCGCCTGCACGAGGGCCCCGGAGCCGCCGACGTGCGCCAGCCGGACCGGCGTCGAGGTGTTGCGGACGATCAGGGTGCCGTCGTTGTCGACACGCCGGCGTGCGGTGCCCGTGAGCAGTGAGCCGTCGCCGCCCCTGGTGCCCGAACCCAGCCGGAGCACCGCGCCGTTCTCGATCGTCGTCGAGCCGTCGTAGTCCTGGGCCGCCGCGAAGGTCACGTCGTTCCCGCGGGTGCCCGCGATCACGATGTCCCCGGCGCCGGGCGCGGCCAGCGTGTCGTGGTAGCGGCCACCGCCGATCGGGGCGCCCAGGGTCACCGGGCCGTCGTAGTCGAAGGTGAGCCGGGAGCGGCGACCGCTCGCCTCGTGCAGGTTGATGTAGACGGTGTCCTTCGTACCCGGCATGAAGATGCGGTGGGTCGTGCCGTCGCCCCAGTGCACGTCGGCGCCCTCGATGTTGGTGCCGCGCTTGTTCACCTGGTGCGCGAGCGCCTTCCAGTCGAGGACCGGGTCGCTCAGCGACGGGTTCGTGTCGCCGCCCCGGTCGCTGTAGCCGTACTGGCCGGTGAGGACCACCTTGCTGCCCGGCCGGGAGTGGACGTTGACGTCGCTGCCGTACTCCCGCTGGTAGAAGTCCTGGCGCAGGGTGACCGTCTGGTACAGCGGGGTGTCGATGATCCAGGAGCCCTGGTTGAGGATCGCGCGCGCGTCGGGGAGGGCCACGGGGTACTCGGGGCGGCCGACGGCCATCCCGGTGCCGTTGTCGATGACGCCGGAGAACGGGTGCGTGCCCGCCAGGTCCAGCGTGCCCCACATGTTCCGGGGCTGGGTGACCAGGCCCGAGCCGCTGATGGTGCCGATGTTGAAGGTGCGGGTCAGGGACAGCCGCAGGGTGCCGTCGACCCGGATGTTGAGCTGGTTCAGCCGGTAGCCGGGGGTGTCGTAGGGGAAGTGGCCGATCAGGCCGGTGCCGCCGCCCGTGCCGTACTGCAGGGTCGTGCCGCGTTCGACGGTGATCGCGGGCGGGTCGGGGCGGGTGACCGTCGTGTACGGGTGGTTGCCGCCCTGGGTGCGCACCACCTGTCGTTGCCGAGCCTTCGGCAGGGTGAAGTCGCTGTCCCTGGTGAGGACCAGCGTCCCGCCGCCGCGCACGGTGAGGGTGCCCTCGCCGTGCAGGACGCCGTCGTACGTGGTGGTCCCGGCGGGCACGGTGACGACCGTGTCGCCGGTGAGGGTCACGTCCCGGCCGGCCAGTACGTCGGCGGTGACGTCCCGGGCGCCGGCGTCGGCGGCGAAGGCCGGGGGAGCGGAGGCCAGGAGGGCGGCGAGGGCGCCGACGGCCGCTGCGGTGGTGTGGGGATGGGTGCGCACGTGATCGGAGACGGGGCCGGACGGCCGTGGATAACAGAAAATCGGGTTCCGCGACCAGAGCCGTCAGAAATCGCTTTCCCCCTTGTCTTGTCAGACCCGTTGACCTTCTCGTAACACGCCCTTACCTTTTCGGCGATCTCAGAACCCCCCACAACCCATCAGGAACACTCAAGGAGCGTGTGTGAGATGAGACGTGCGTACGCGATCCTGCTGTCCCTCTGTCTGGCGGTGGTCGGCGCCCTGGCCGCCGCGGGCCCCGCCGCGGCTGCCTCCCAGACCGTCACCAACGGCACCCAGTTCACCGACACCTCGGGGAACGTCGTGCACGCGCACGGCGGCGGGGTCATCAAGGTCGGCTCCTACTACTACTGGTTCGGCGAGGACCGCAACTCCGACAACACCTTCAAGTACGTGGACGCCTACCGCTCCACCGACCTGAAGACCTGGGAGTTCCGCAACCACGTCCTCACCCAGTCCTCCGCCTCCGAGCTCTCCACCGCCTACATCGAGCGCCCGAAGGTCATCTACAACGCCTCCACCGGCAAGTTCGTGATGTGGATGCACAAGGAGAACGGCGTCGACTACAGCGAGGCCAAGGCCGCCGTCGCCGTCTCCGACACCGTCGACGGGAACTACACCTACCAGGGCAGTTTCCAGCCGCTCGGCCAGTACATGTCCCGGGACATCACCACGTTCGTGGACACGGACGGCACCGCGTACATGGTCTCGGCGGCCAACGAGAACTACGACCTGCAGATCTACAAGCTCACCTCCGACTACACCGCGATCGACAGCCTGGTCGCCAACCCGTGGGCGGGCGGCCACCGCGAGGCCCCGGCCCTCTTCAAGCGCAACGGCGTCTACTTCATGCTGACGTCGGGCGCCACCGGCTGGAGCGCCAACCAGCAGGAGTACGCCACCGCGACCTCCCTCTCCGGCCCCTGGACGTCCTGGAGCAACGTCGGCGACTCCACGGCCTACAACTCCCAGACCGCCTACGTCCTCCCGGTCAGCGGTACTTCGGGCACCTCGTACCTCTACATGGGCGACCGCTGGGGCAACTCCTTCGGCGGCACGGTCAACGACTCCCGGTACGTCTGGCTGCCGTTGACCTTCCCGACCGACACCTCGATGTCGATGTCCTGGTACCCGGAGGTCTCCGTCGACACCGCCGCGGGCACGGTCAGCGGCACCAGCGCCACGTACAACACCCTGATCGCCCGGCACAGCAGCAAGTGCGCCGACGTCCCCAACCAGTCCCTCTGGGAAGGCATCGCGATCAGCCAGTACACCTGCAACAGCGGCACCAACCAGAAGTGGTGGTTCAAGGACCTCGGCACCGGCTACTACGAACTGATGGGCCGCGGCAGCTCGCTCTGCCTCCAGGAGAACTCCACCAACGTCACCCAGGAGGACTGCACCGGCGCCACCGCCCAGCAGTGGTCGGTGGTCACCTCCGGCTCCTACGTCAACATCAAGGCCCGGACGACCGGCGAGTGCCTGGACGTGAACGGCGCGTCCACCGCCAACTCGGCCGCCATCATCACGTACACCTGCAACAGCGGCACCAACCAGCAGTGGACGCGCGGCAGCTGAGCGGCAGTCGGCCGACGGTCCGGAGCGGACTCCGGACCGTCGGGTTCAGGCGAGCAGGTCGATCGCGTCGATCGAGGTACCGGCGCTGAGGAAGGACGTCGTCCCCGAGCCGCTCGCCACGTAGATCTTCAGCGTGTTGTAGGCGCTGGTGTCCGTCAGCCAGGCGGACGCCGGGACGCTGTAGGTGAACGTGTAGTTGTTGCCCCGGTACGAGCCCACGGTCAGCGAGCGGGTGCTCGGCTGGGTGGGCGGGGAGGGCACGGCGGAGGTCCAGGTGTCGTTGACGACGACCTGCGGCCGGCCGTTCGCGTAGGCCGTCGTCACGCCGATCCGCAGGGTGTGCGCGGCGGCGGCCTGGGCGGCGGTCAGCCTGAAGTACACGACGATCCCGCTGTTGACGTCCTTCCACAGGTAGCAGGGGAAGGCCGAGGTCTCGGTGCCGCTGCCGACCACCACGTTCCCGGTCCAGGACGCGGCGCGCACGTCGGACGGATGCGCGTACGTCATCAGGTCGGCGTTCTTGAACCCGCCCGGCGTGCCGTCCCAGTTGTTGATCCGCCAGATCGCGGAGGCGTTGCTCGGGTCGTTCGAGGACGCGATCGCGATGGTGTTGAGGGTGGTCGTGCCGCCCGCCGTCACGGTCACCGAGCCGGTGTAGACGGCCAGTTCGCCCTTGAAGACGGTGAGGGTGTACGTCCCGGGCAGCACTCCCGCGATCGAGAAGTAGCCGTCCGAGGAGCGTGCCAAACCCCAGTACTGGGCAGCCGAGTTGGCGAGCCCGACCGTGTACGCGTACGCCGTGTCCCGCCCGGTGATGCCGACGCCGGCGACCCGGCCGCGCCCGCCCGCCGCCACGTACCCGGAGATGCCGAGCGAGTCCGCCCACGAGGTGGTGAGGGTGCCCGGGTAGAGGGCCGAGGAGGGTGCGCCGCCGTCCGTGAGGGCGATGACGTAGGGGCCCTGGAGGCCGTAGCGCTCCGACTCGGTCTGGTTCTCGCCGTAGTACAGGATCTCGTACAGGCCGCCGCCGTCGGCGCTCTGGTGGCGCAGCAGCGAGCGGTAGAACGGGCCGCCGGAGGCCTTCTCGTGGTTGCTGCGCACGATCCACAGGCCCACGCTGCCGGTGGTCCAGCCGATGTAGCTGTAGTCCATCACCCGCAGCTTCGAGTAGTGCTTGGCGCGGGTCTGGCCGTCGGACTTCTCGAAGACGTCCGCGGACTCGATGACGGTGGGCGCGTAGGTGTAGGAGTCCGGCTCGTCGTTGAGGAACAGGCCGGCCTTGACCCGCACGATGTAGCGGGTGGCGGTGACGGACGAGTCGGCCTTGTTGGTCCAGAGGTAGACGTTGTTCTCGCCGCTGCGGGCCGCGTAGTAGTGCCTCAGCGTGCCGTACGCGACGGAGACCAGAATCGTCGAACCCGACTGGGCGATGGTCACCGTGGAGGTGCCGAGGCCCGATTCGACGTGCGAGTTCTTGCCGCCGTAGCCCTGGTACTCGGTGCCCTTGTAGACCAGCGAGGTCAGGTCGCCGTTGGTCTTGCTGACCTTGAAGACCAGGCTCGCGCCGGTGTCGACGACGTAGTTGGAGCCGTCGTCCGACCAGCCGAAGCTCGCCGCGGCGGCGGTGCCGGCGAGCGGTCCGGCGAGGGCGGCGGTGCCGGCGGCGGCGCTGCCGAGGACGAAGGCGCGGCGTCCGAGCGGGCTCCCGGTGGATCCGGACATGGGGGTGCCTCCTTCGGTGGGGCGAGGGTGCGGGTGAGTGTGAGAGTGACAGTTGAATCGATTTCGCGAAAGGGCTTTCACCGTCATGGAGTTGGCAGTTCGCCGAAATGAGTCCAGGGTCTAGAAAGCGCTTGTCGATTGACGGTACGGTCCGCGCCAGGCCAGTCGCCACGACAGAGGAGTCCCCGGGTGAGACGTTTCAACGGTGTTCGTGTCACCGCGCTCGCGGCGGCCGTCCTCGCCGCCTGCCTGACGACCGCTCCCGCCGCCCAGGCCCACGACCGGCGGCCACCGCCCCTCGGCATCGGCAACTGCACCGCGACCGCCTGCCACTTCGACGTCCCGCCGGGCGACTACGACGTGACGGTCCGGCTCGGCGGCGACGCCGCGTCCGCTACGAGCATCGCCGGGGAGACCCGGCGCTCGCTGCTCCCGGAGACTCCGGTCGCGCCGGGGCGGCACCTCACCCGCGCCTTCACGGTGAACGTCCGCACCCCCGAGGGCGAGCCGACCGGCCCCGACGGAACCCCCGGCCTCGACCTGACGATCGGCGGCCCGGCCCCCGCCCTCGCCGACATCCGGGTCACCCCTTCCCCCCGGCACACCCGGCAGCTCTTCCTGGTCGGCGACTCCACCGTCTGCGACCAGCCCGCCGACCCCTACTCCGGCTGGGGCCAGCAGCTTCCGCAGTACCTGCGCAGGGGCGTCGCCGTCGCCAACTACGCGGACTCCGGGGAAAGTACGGTGACCTATCTCCAGAATCCCCAACTCTGGGGTACCGTCCAGCCGTTGATCCGCCCGGGCGACCTGGTCCTGATCCAGCTGGCACACAACGACAAGACGACCGACGAGGTGACCTACCGCGCGAATCTGGAGACGCTGGTGGCGGGCGTACGGGCGAAGGGCGGGCGGCCGGTGCTCGTCACACCCATCGTGCGACGCTGGTTCAACGCCGACGGCACGCTGAACAATGACATCGCCCTTCTGGTCAACGGGCTCGGCGTCAATCATCCTGAGGTGATCCGCTCGGTCGCCGCCGACGAGGACGTTCCGCTGATCGACCTCACGGCGAAGACCAAGGCGCTGGTGGAGTCCCTCGGCGTGGAGGGCTCCAAGGCGCTGTACCTGTACAACGAGAAGAAGGACAACACGCACACCTCCGCGTACGGAGCCACCGTCTACGCGGGCCTGGTGCGCGACGAACTGCTCGCCCAGCACCTGGTGCCCCCGGGCACCGTGCGGGCGCAATGAGCCCCTGGGGCGTCCCGACCGGAACCGGGGCGCCCCAGGTTCACGTGGCGCGAGGTCCGGTACGGGGTCCGGAACGAAGTCCGGAACGGGGTCCGGTACGAGTTCCGGCATGAGTTCCGGCACGAGTTCCGGCACGAGCGAGAAAGAGCACCGATGCAGCTGCCCCCCGAGGACCGCGGCCCCAGCCCGCGCACCGGCTACACCCGCGCCCACTGGGAGGCCGCGGCCGACGCCCTGCTCGCCGCCGTCGAGCCGTACGCCACCGCGGACCGCGCCCTCTACCACCTCCCCGGCGACCACCAGAGCTGGTCCGGCCGGCTCTCCGACGGCCTGGAGGGCTACGCCCGCACCCTGCTCCTCGCCGCCTTCCGCCGCGACGAGACCGCCCTCCAGCGGTACGCGGACGGCCTCGCCGCAGGCGTGTCGGGAGTCTGGCCGCGCATCGAGGACCGCAGCCAGCCGCTCGTCGAAGCCGCCTCCATCGCCCTCGCCCTCCGGCTGACCCGCCCGCTGCTGTGGGACCGGCTCGACGACTCCGTACGACAGCGCGCGGCGGCCTGGCTCGCCGACGCGCTCACCGCCGAACCCTGGCCCTGCAACTGGGAGTTGTTCCCGGTGACCGTCGGCGGCTTCCTGGCCGAGGTCGGCCACGAGCCGGAGGCCGCGCGCAAGGCGGTCGACCACGGCCTGGCCCGCATCGAGGAGTGGTACGTCGGCGACGGCTGGTACACCGACGGCGACGGCCGCAAGTACGACTACTACAACGGCTGGGCGATGCACCTGTACCCGGTGCTGCACGCCTGGCTCGCCCAGGACGCCGGACTCCTCGACCTGTACGGCGGCCGTCTGGAACGCCATCTGGCCGACTACGCCCGGCTGTTCGGCGGCGACGGCGCCCCCCTGCACCAGGGCCGCTCCCTGACCTACCGCTTCGCGACCACGGCCCCCCTGTGGCTCGGCGCCCTCACCGGCCGGACGCCCCTCGCCCCCGGGCAGACCCGGCGGCTGGCCTCCGGCGCCCTGAAGTACTTCCTGGACCGGGGCGCGGTGGACGCCCGGGGACTCCTGACCCTCGGCTGGCACGGCCCCGACCCGGCCGTCCTGCAAGGCTATTCGGGCCCCGCCTCCCCGTACTGGGCGAGCAAGGGCTTCCTCGGCCTGCTGCTCCCGCCGGACCACGCCGTGTGGACGGCGCCGGAGGAACCGGGCCCGGCGGAGCGCGCGGACGCGGTCACGCCGATCGCCCCGGCCAACTGGCTGCTCCAGTCGACGCGTTCGGACGGCGTCGTCCGCCTCCACAACCACGGCAGCGAGGACGTCCGCTACGACCCCTACTACACCCGGCTCGGCTACTCGACCGTGACCGCGCCCTCGGCGTCGTACGACAACAGCGTGATCGTCGGCGACGACCCGAGCCGTACGGGGATCGAGCCCCTGGGCGTGGGGGAGGGCTGGGCGGCCTCCCGGCACTCGGCCGGCTCGGGCGCCCGGGTGACGAGCGTGGTGCTCGTGCACGGGGCCGTGGAGGTGCGGGCCTTCCTGGTGGCGGAGGCACCGCCCGGGACACCGGTCCGGGTGACCGGGTGGGCGGCACCCGAGGGGCTCCGGACCGAACTGCTCCCCGCCGTGGGCCTCGACGACACGCTGACCGGGGTCACGGGGCAGGGGCCGACCCTGTTCGTGGCGCTGACCCGCCTCACGGGCGCGGTGGACGCGGTACCGCTGGGGGAGACGGTGACGGTGCGCGCCGAAGGGGAGCGGGAGCTGACCGTCCGGTGGTACGAGGGGCCCGCCGTACGGGTCCGGTGGCAGGGGGCCGCGGTGGATGTGGAGGAAGCCGGGCGGGAGTGAGCCGCCTCGGGCACGATGGCGATCATGGGGTGGAGAGAAGAGCTGGACGAACTGCTGGGGCGGGCCGGTCTTGAACTGGTGGCCGATCCGTGCGTCGAGGAGGTGGTGCCGCCGGCGGTGGCGTGGCGCCATGTCGTCGAGCGGAGCGCGGAGCCGATCGCGGAGGTCGCGCTGGACCATCCCGAACGTGTCGCCGAACTCAACGAGCGCTGGCACCGGTCGGCGTCCGAGGCGGGTCTGCTCGACGGGGACGGGGTGTTCCTCCTCGACTTCCACGGCAACGCCGGGAGGCGCTGGACACGGGTCCGGCTCACGGACGGCTGGGATCTCGCCGGAGTCCTCGGGGAGCGGCCCGGACAGCCGGAGTTCGTGACGCTCTCCCTGGACGGGGACGCCCTGGTGGGGGCCACGACGGAGGATCGCACGGTCCGGCTGGTCGCCGTCGACCGGATCAGGGAGCGGCAGGAGGAGGCCGCACGGGAGGCCGCCGCGGAGACCGACGAGGAACGGGCGGCTGCCTGGGAGGCGCTGTTCCGGGAGCCTGGTCCCGCGCGGGACGTGCTGGACTCCTGGGCGAGCGGTCTCTCGCTCAACCCGGCCGCCCCGAAGGACCTGCGGCCGTTGCTGCTGAAGGTGTCCTCGTACGCCATGTACGCCGCCATGCCGGCGGATGTCGTGGACGCGCTGCTGGCCGACCCGGACTGGAAGGTCCGGATGGACGCGGCCGAGCACCAGCCGCACATCACGCCCGAGCAGTGGGCGCGCCTGATCGCGGCCGAGCGGGACGAACGGCACAGGTGGCTCCTCGCCATGGTGGCCGCCGATCGCTGGGCCGAACTGCCCGCGGACACCTGCCGCGAGCTGGCCGCCGACCCCTCCGCACGCGTGCGCTGCGAGGCGGCACGCCTCAAGGGCCTGCCCGCGGACCTGGCGGTCGCCCTGGCCACCACCGACCCCGACGGCGGGGTACGGGCGGTGGCCTGCGCGACCGCCTGGCCGCACCTGGACGCCGCGGCACGGGCGGCGCTCCTGGCCGACCCGCACGGTACCGTCCGCGAGCGGGCCCTGCCGCTGCACTACCGGGACCACCCGATGCCCCGGTCGGTGTACGAGTCCGGGGACGTCACGCGTGCGGCGCTGGAGAGCTGCCGGCCGGAGCGCGCACTCGCCGAGCACCTGGCCCGCCACGGGGACGCGGACGAGCGCCGCTCCCTCGCGTCGAACCCGCACCTGGAACCCGACCTGGTCGCCCTGCTCGCCGGCGACCCGGACCCGTGGGTCCGCTGGTCCGTGTCCGTCCGCGCCGACCTCACCGAGGAGCAACGCGCCGACATCCCCGTCGACTTCGATCCGGGCGGCCACTACTGGCCGCTCGACTGGGTCATGGCGCTCCACGACGACCCGGCGGCCATGAGCCGCCTCGCCGCCTCCGCGCACCCCCTCGTGCGCAGAAGCGTCGCCCGCGCCCGGCACCTGCCGCCGGACGCGCTCGCCCGTCTCGCCGACGACGAGGACCGGGTCGTGCAGCTCTTCCTCGCCGAGTCCTGCGACGACACGCCGCCCGAGACACTGCTGCGGGTGTGGCGGTGGTGGACCGGCAGCCTGACCAACCCCGACCGCCCTCGCGGCCACCCGAACTTCCCCCGCCACGGCCTGCTGCGGTACGCGGACGACCCGAGCCCTCGGATGCGCCGACTGGCCCTGGACGACCCCGGGTCCACGCCCGGTCTGGTGGAACGGCTCAGCCGTGACCCCAGTGACGAGGTCCGCCACCGTGCCGCGACCGACCCCCGGCTGTCCGCCGTCGCCGCCGCGCGGCTGCTGGCGGACCCTCATGAGCACGTACGGCAGGCGGTGGCCCTCCATCCGAACCTTCCGGTACGGCTCCTGACGCTGCTGCTGCGAGGCGGCGGTGCCGAGACGGCCGCCCGGAATCCGGCGCTGCCCGTCGAGGTCATGCGCCGGATGACCGAGTCGGTCCGCAGGGCCGCAGGTGTCACGGCGTGAGTCGCGCGATCCGCAGGGTCGTCGTGGTCGGGGACGCTCCGTTGAGGGGGCTGCCGTAGGTCGGGGTGACCGGCGGATAGGCCCAGGTGAGGGTGCCGTCCTTGAGGACCGCGATGTCGCCGGTGATCCGCGCGCTCACCACCTTGCCCGCGCCGACGAAGTCACCGCTCCAGTTGATCAGCCGCAGGTGCGTGCCCGTGAAGGTGCCGGTGCAGGTGCCGGCCGAGCACTTGGCGTTCTTCAGGGACTCCCAGGAGAGCAGGAGCTTGTCCTTGCCGTAGGGGGCGAGGTGGACGTTGACGTTCTCCACGGTCCTGGCGCTGGTGAGGTAGATCGCCTTGCCGGGGCCGGAGTTGCGGTTCTTCAGGAAGACGACGGCGACCTGGTGGGTGGCGGTCTTCGGGGTGACCGTCCAGCCGCGGCCACTGCTGTCGTCCGGGTTCTTCTTCGCGGAGGCCGCGCCCCGGGAGGCGAAGGCGGTCGCGTACCTGCCGGTGGACGACTTGACGAGGTCGCCGCTGCGGCCGGGGAAGGTGCCGCCGCAGTACCCCGCCCAGCACTGCTCCCGCTGGACCACCGGGGCCACGTCCGGGGCGCCGATGCCGGTGGAGACGAAGAGGCCCGAGCGCCAGTCGTCGAAGCAGAGCGAGGTGAAGGCGCCGGAGGTCTCGGCGTGCAGGGCGATGCCCTCGTTGTGGCTGCAGCCCCAACTCCAGCCGCCGCTCAGCTTCTTGCCGCCCGCGCTGAGGTACGACAGCTTGTCGCCGAAGTGCCCGTCGGCGAAGCCGCCCGCGCCGTGCACCACGAAGTAGGCGCCGTACTTGGAGCCGTTCCAGGTGAGTTGGCCGTCGAGGGTGGGTGAGGTGTCGTGCGTGGCGGTGCCGGTGAGCTTGGTGGTCCAGGTCCGCTTGCCGCCGGTGTAGCGGACGATCGCGGCTGCCGTCTCCTTCCACTTGTTGGTGTCGGGGACCCGGGTGAGCAGCGCGAACCCGTTGGTGTGGGCGACCAGACCGCCGACCTCCTTGGCGCCCTTGACGACCGTGTCGGCGCCGGACCGCTTCCCGGCCGCGGTGAGCGGGGTGACGTGCACGCCGTCGGCGGCGGGCCAGGCGACCCGGATCGTGCCGTCGGGGGCGACCGCGGTGGCGGTGCGGTTCCACTCCCGGGTGTTGTTGTAACCGGCGGCCAGGTAGGGGAACTTGGCGCCCAGAGTCACCGCCGTGGACGTGACCGCGAGCTGTGGGGCCGGAGCCGCGCCGGCGGTGGCGAACCAGGCGCCGGCGAGCAGCCCGCCGGCCGCGAGCAGCCCGATCGCGGGTTTGCGGTAGGCGTGGACCCGGCGGTGGGCCGAGGTGCGTGGTGCAGAAGTCATGCCCCGTGGTCGCCGCCGGGTCCCGGAAGGTTGCCGTGCCGCCGGAGATCTCCGCCGCCGGAGATCTCCGTCAGGCCCGGTCGGTTCCGAGGGCGTTGCGCAGGAACGCCGTGGCCTGGTCGATCGCGCCACGGGTGGCCTCGGACCCGCTGAGCGAGTTGAGCATCATGAAGTCGTGGACCGTGCCGTCGTAGCGCACCGCGGTCACCGGGACGTCGGCCGCCCTGAGCTTGGCGGCGTACGCCTCGCCCTCGTCGCGCAGCACGTCGGCCTCGTCGACGATCAGCAGAGCGGGCGGCAGGCCGGAGAGCTGCTCGGCGGTGGCCTGGTTGGGCGAGGCGGTGATCTCCGCGCGCTGGTCCGGGTCGGTCGTGTAGGCGTCCCAGAACCACTCCATCAGCCTGCGGCTCAGGTAGTAGCCGTTGGCGAACTGCTCGTAGGAGCCGGTGTTCATCGCCGCGTCCGTGACCGGGTAGTACATCGACTGCTGGACGAACGTGACGTCGCCGCGTTCCTTGGCCATGAGGGCGAGTGCGGCCGTCATGTTGCCGCCGACCGATTCGCCGGCCACCGCCATGCGCTGCGCGTCGAGTCCCTTGGACGCCCCCTCGCGGACGATCCACTGGGCGGCGGCGTAGCCCTGTTCGATGGCCACCGGGTAGTGGGCCTCGGGCGACGGCGTGTACTCCACGAAGACCACGGCCGCACCCGCGCCGACCGCCAGCTCCCGCACCAGGCGGTCGTGGGTGCCTGCGTTGCCCAGGACCCAGCCGCCGCCGTGCATGTACAGCACGACCGGCAGCATTCCGGTGGCGCCCCGTGGTCTGACGATGCGTACCCGTACGTCGCCCACGGCGGCCGGCACGGTGATCCACTCCTCGTCGACCGGCAGCTTGTCGACCGGCGCGGCCTGGAGGTCGTCGAGGACCTTGCGCGCCGCGGCGGGATCCAGTTCGTACAGGAACGGATGGTGCGAGGTCGCTTCGGCGAGTTCCCGTGCTTCGGGTTCGAGGACGATCGAGGCGGTCTGAGCAGCCATGGGAATGCTCCCTGGGGAAGTCCGAGAACGGCAGGGTCGGGAGGTCCGGGAAGGGCATGGCGCCGAGCGCGCGAAACCGACGGGCGTCGCGACGCGTCGGCGAGACGGCGAGACGCGGTGGCCGACGGAGCCTGGGCCCTGGGGCAGCCCCTCGGTGGACCCCTCCCGTCCACCATAATCACGGCTCGTCGGTCGCTGCATGCCAGGTATGCGGTCGGTCGCTCTGCGTCATTGCCGCCGTGTACTGCCGTGTCACCCGGTCCCGAGCAGTGTCGCCCTGGCCCGGTCGGCGAACTCGGCCGGGTCTTCGAGGACGCCGAGGTGGCCGCCGGGGAACTCCGTGAAGGCCGCGCCGGTGTGCACGGCGGCGGACTCCGCCGTGCGGTGCAGAAGTTGGCCCTTCGAGCCGACTCCTGCCGCGATCGTGAGACGGGGCAGGGCGGCCGGTGGGCGGTAGGCCGTGAAGGGGCCGAGGACGTGGGCGAGGAAGACGGCCATCGGGGTCCCGGGGGCCGGGCGGGCGGCGTCGAGCTGCTCGACGAGCTCGGTGCGCAGCCGCTCGCCGTCCGGAAGCAGGGTGACGCACGGCGGCTCGTGCGCGATGACGTGCCGGAGCCGGTCCGGGTGGCGGGCCAGCAGGTCGAGGGCGGTGATACCGCCGGAGCTGGTGCCGAAGACGTACGCCGACTCGCCCGGCGTCAGCACCTCCTCCAGCACCCGGTGTGCGCCCTCGCTCCAGTCCCGGACCCGCTGGTCGGTGAACGCGTTCCCCAGGTGGCCGTGGGCGAGGCCCAGCGGGTCGTACGTCACCACCGTGAAGTGCGGGGACAGGTGTTCCGTGAAGGGGCCCAGGCCCATCGGGTGCCCGGCGCCGCCGGGGAGCACGAGCAGCACGGGGCCGCTGCCGGTGATGTCGTAGTGCAGGTCAGCCATGGTGGTCGGTCTCCTCGCGGGGCCAGTTCTCCAGCGCGATGTGCAGGGCGTCGATCGCCCGCTCCCAGGAGGCGCGCACGTCGCGCGGCGCGTTGAAGCCACCGGAGGCCTCCAGGACGCAGTAGCCGTGGAAGGTGGCGCGCAACAGGCGTACGGCGTCGGTGAGATCGGGCTCGGCCAGGCCGTAGCCGCGGAGCATGCCGTAGGTGATCTCCACGGTGCGGCGCATGGCGGGGTTGCCGGGGTCGACGAGCGTGGGGTCGATACGGATCCCGGTGGCCGCGTAGCGGCCGGGGTGGGCGTGCGCGTACGCGCGGTAGGCGTCGGCGTAGGCGGCCAGCGCGTCCCGTCCGGACCGTCCGGCCACGGCGACGGCGATCCGGTCGATCATCTCGCCGCCCGCGAGCAGGGCGAGCCGGTGACGCAGGTCCTGGAGATTCCGGACGTGCGAGTAAAGACTCGCGTCCTTCACCCCGAACCGCCGGGCCAGCGCGGACAGCGAGACCTGCTCGAAGCCGGCCTCGTCGGCCAGCTCGGCCGCCGCCGCGACCAGCCGGTCGGTGGTGATTCCGGCACGTGCCATGTGACACCTCCCCCTAGGGTTCCTATGAGAAATCCTAGAGGTCCAAGGTTTGGGGGCGCGAGCGATTACGGCGTCCGCCCGTGCGGCATAAGGTTGCGGACGGGCGGAAGGGGGAGCCGTGGCGTACGGGGCGCGGCGGGTGGCGCGGGCGGGGCAGCGGCGTACGGCGGAGGGGCAACCGCTGTGGAGACAGCGGGACTTCGGGTTCTTCTGGCTCGCCCAGACCCTCTCCGTCCTCGGCGACTCGTTCAGCCTGGTCGCCCTGCCTCTGCTGGTGCTCCAGGCGACCGGCTCGGTGGCCCGGATGGGGCTGCTGACCGCCGTCGGCGGGGCCGCGATGGTGCTGGCGGCGGTCTTCGCGGGCGTGGTCGTGGACCGGGTCGACCGGCGCAGGCTCCTCGTCGCCTGCGACCTGGTCCGCATGGTCCTCTACGGCCTGGTGCCGCTGGTCTGGCTCGCCGGGCCGCAGCTGTGGCTGCTGTATGTGGTCCTGCCCCTGTGCGAGGCCGTCGGGATGCTCTTCGCCGTCGGGTACGTCACCGTCGTCCGCGGCCTGGTCGGCACGGGCCGGCTCACCGAGGCCAACGGGCGGTTGAACGCCACGGCCGCCGCGGCCGGCGTGCTGGGCCCGCTGGGCGCCGGCCTGGTCGCCGCCTGGGCGGGACCGGCCGACGCCGTGGCCGTGGACGCCGCCAGCTACGCGGTGTCGGCGGGCTGTCTGCTCCTCGTGCGGCTCCGGGAGCGCGCCGGAGACGACCGGGTGTCCGGGGACACGGGCCTCGGGCGTGACCTGCGCACCGGGATCTCGTACCTCGTGCGCCATCCCGTGCTGCGCTCGCTCACCGGGCTCCTGTCCCTCTTCAGCTTCCTCACCCTCGGCATCAACGACCTGCTGATCTACCACCTCAAGCACGATCTGGGCCGCGACGACGGGACGGTCGGCACCGTGCTGGCGGCCGGCGCGGTCGGCACGATCACCGGGGCGCTGCTGGTCGCCCGGCTCCGCCTGCGGATCGGCTTCGGGCCGACCTGGATCGGCGCGACCGCGGTGTGCGGACTGGCTTTCGCCGGGCTCGGCCTGCTCCGCACGGTGCCGGCCGTGGCCGTCGTGACCGCGGTCTACCTGGCCTGCGTGGGCATCTCCGGCACCTGCTCGATGTCTCTGCGGCAGGAGATCACCCCCGAACCGCTCCTCGGCCGCGTCACCTCCGCGCACTGGACGCTCCAGTACGCGACGGCCCCGATCGGCGCGGCCGTCCTCACCTGGGCGGCCGGGCGTTACGGCACGGCTCCGGTGGCCGCCGCGGCCGGGGTCTGCTGCACCCTGATCGCCCTCGCGGGCCTGGTCACCCCGGTCCGCGGCGCCGGACGCGGCTGACCCGCGCCGGGAAGGTCAGCCGTTCACCCCCGTGTAGTGCCCCAGCGCCCACCGCCACAGCCACCTGGACGCCAGGTAGGCCAGCAGCCCGACCAGGGGCGAGGCCGCCGCCAGCCAGTAGGGGACGACGGCGGAGTGGCCGTGGCCGGTGAGGACCGCGGCCGGGAGGTAGGCGACGAAGGCGAGCGGAAGGCCGTAGGTGAGCAGGCCGCCGACCGCCCTCGGCAGGACGTTGAGCGGGTAGCTGCCGAAGGTGCCGAGGAGCTCCTCCAGCCAGCGGCTCCAGTAGTCGGCGGCGGGGTAGCGCAACGACGCGCAGGCCACCACCGTGAACAGGGCCGCCTCCAGCAGCATCCCGCCCAGCACCGCCGCGATCAGGTACGAGACGCGGCCCGCCGTCCAGTCGAGGTGGCTGCGGCCGAGCGCACCCACCATCAGGCCGGCGGCCACCGTCAGGTCGCCGATCGCGTTGGTGGGGAAGTACTCCAGCTGCACCTGCCGGTACACGGGCAGCGGACGCAGCAGGTAGGCGTCGATCCTGCCCTCCTGGATGTACCGGCCCACCCCGTGCACCCGGCCGAGCAGCAGCACGAACAGACCGTGCGCCAGCATCCGCGTCGCCGGGATGAGCAGCACGTCCGAGCTGTCCCAGCCGCCCATCCCGGCGAACCGGGTGAGCAGCACCGTGGCGAACACGATCACCGACACCTGCCAGACCGCGCCGATCGCGATCATCATCAGGAACTCGGTGCGGTACTCCAGCTGCGCGCGGAAGTTGAGGCGCGTGATGCGCCAGGCGATCCGGACGGCGTTCAACGGCCTCAGCCTCCCTGGGAGATGACACGGCGGGCGGCTCGCCGCCACACGAAACGGGTGAAGAGATGCAGCGCCACGACCCAGCCGGCCTGGACGCCCAGCTGGAGACCGGCGTCCGACAACGGGATCCGGCCCACGTACAGCGACAGCGGCACACTCAGCGTCGCCTGGAAGGGCAGGAAGGAGCTGAGCGTGATGAACCAGTGCGGGAAGAACCACAGCGGCGCGTACACCCCGGACAGCAGGTTCTGCGCGAAGACCAGGATCAGCATCGCGGCGCTGTTGCGCAGCGTCCAGAAGCAGAACTGGTCGATGAGGAGCATGACGTAGTAGAGGACCAGTTGGCCGAGCAGGAGGCTGAGCGCGAACACCGCGGCCACCGCGGCCGAGCTCGGCGGCTCCACCACCCCGACCGCGAGACAGACCGCGTACCCGGCCAACGCCCAGGTCAGCCCGTACAGTTGCTCGCCGACCGCACGCAGCGCGTGGTAACGCTGGGGCGGCAGCGGGCGCAGGTACCAGTAGACGATCGTGCCGAAGTGCATGTGCTGCATGACCGAGTCGCGGCCCGCGTACTGGTCCAGCTCCCGCAGCCGGGAGGCGAGCACGGCCAGCACCGCGTAGGTGACCGCCTGCCCGCGGTCCATGCCCGCGGTCGTGCCCGACTGGGCGTACAGGCCCCGCCAGAGCGAGGCGACCAGCACCACCTGCACGGTCAGCCGCAGCAGGACCCCGGTCATCCGGGGCGGGGTGTAGAGCTCGCCGAGCGGGGTGACCCGGGCGGCGCGCCAGGCGTACGGGAGGGCCATCTCAGACCGCCTCGGCCTTCGCCTGCGCGTAGGCCGCCCGCATCACGTCCTCCAGGTCCGCCTCGTCCACCGCCACACCGCTCACCTCGTGCCGCTCGATGACCAGCTTCAGCGCCTCGTGGACCGTGGGCGCGGCGGCGCCGTCCGGGCCGAACACCACCTGCGGGCCCTCCCGGCGCACCAGGGTGATGCCGGGCAGCGGGACGACCGGCGCGTGCGCGTCGGCGAGCGTGGCCCGCACCTGCCAGGTCGAGCCGAACCGGCGCCGCATCTCGTCCAGCGAGCCGTCGAGCACCAGCCGCCCGTGGTTGACCAGCACCACCCGCTCGGCGAGCCGCTCGACCTCGGTCATGTCGTGTGTGGTCAGCAGGACGGTACGGCCGCGCTCGGCCACCTGGTACCGCAGGAACTCGCGGACCTGCTCCTTGACGACCACGTCCATGCCGATGGTCGGCTCGTCCAGGAAGACGACCGGCGGATCGTGCAGCAGCGCGGCGGCCAGGTCGCAGCGCACCCGCTGGCCGAGCGAGAGGTGCCGGACCCGGGTGTCCCAGAAGCTGGAGAGTTCGAGCAGGTCGTCGAACTCCCGCAGGCGCGCGGCGTGTTCGTCCTTGGGCACCTCGTAGATGTCCCGCAGGATCGAGAAGGACTCGCGCACCGGCAGGTCCCACCAGAGCTGGGTGCGCTGCCCGAAGACCGCGCCGATGTTGCGGGCGTTGCGCTCCCGCTCCCGGTACGGCACGACGCCCGCGACCCGGGCCTCGCCGGAGGTCGGGGTGAGGATGCCGGTGAGCATCTTGATGGTGGTCGACTTGCCGGCGCCGTTCGGGCCGAGCAGGGCGAGGAGTTCGCCCTGGGCCACGTCGAAGGTGATGTCGGCGACCGCGTGTTTCTCGACGCGCTCGGGGTTGACCAGGGACCGCAGGGCGCCCGCGAAGCCCGGGCGCCTGACGGTGGTGTGGAAGGTGCGGGACAGACCGCGGACCTCGATGTTTCCGGCCACGCCGGGTACTCCCTCGTTCCGTGCACGACGTGCGGCCGGTCGGCTTGTGAGGCCGACCGGCCGCGGATACGTCACGACGGTCGCAGAGCGCCGAGGAGCCCGGCAATGGATTTATCGACCCGCGATTTGGACTATTCGATCACCGGGAAGGCGGGGCGGTCAGCGGCCGGCCGGCACGGTGCGGCCCGGGCGCGCTCCGGTGCGCAGGCCCACCGAGCGCAGCGCGCCCTCCAGCGCGAACGTGGCCGCGCCCAGGCAGACCGGGTCGGTGGGGATGGGGGACAGGACGATCTCGGTGGCGGCGAACGGCCGCCCGAGCGCGTGCCGCCGGACGGCCTCCCGCACCTCCGTCAGCAGCGGCTCGCCCAGCCTGCGGGCCACCCAGCTGCTGAGCACGACCAGCTCGGGGTTGAGCAGGTTGACCAGGTTGGCGATCCCGGCACCGATGTAACGGGCCGTCTCCCGTACGACCTCCACCGCGACCGGGTCACCGTCCGCCATGCCCCGGGCCAGCGCGCCCACGGTGGCCGTCTGGTCGTCCGGGTGCAGCAGCGGGCTCCCCGGGCTCAGCTCCCGCAGGTTCAGCATGATCCCGGGCGCGCCCACGTACGTCTCCACGCAGCCGTGGTTGCCGCAGTGGCACGGCCGCCCGTCCAGGACGAGCGTCGTGTGGCCCCACTCCCCGGCGCTGTTGCTGACCCCCCGGTGCAGCCCGCCGCCGAGCGCGAGCCCGGCGCCGACCCCGGTCCCGAGGTTCACCACCACGGTGTCCCCGCGCCCCCGCGCCGCTCCGAACCACTGCTCGGCCACCGCGCACGCGCGCAGCGGGTTGTCCAGGTGGATGGGGTAGGCGATGTGTTCGGCGAGCAGGTCGAGCAGCGGCACGTCGTGCCAGTCCCAGTTGGGCGCGTACTCGGCGACGCCGGTGGCCCGGTCCACCTGGCCCGGCACGCTCACCCCGACGCCCAGCACCCGGGCCCCCTCGATCCCGGCCTGCGCCACCACCGCGCCGACCGCCGCGGCCACCTGGCCCACCACCTGCTCGGGCCGGTTCTCGCCGGGGCGCATGTCCTCCTCGGCACGGGCCAGCACGTTCAGGGCGAGGTCGAACAGCTCGACGTGGACGTACGTCTCCGCGATGTCGACGCCGATCAGCGCGCCCCCCGAGGCGTTGACCGCGACGAGTCCCCGGGGACGGCCGCCGGCCGAGTCCTCGAAGCCGACCTCCGTGATCATTCGCAGCTCCAGCAGCTCCCCGACGAGGGTGGCGACCGTGGCCAGGCTCAGCCCGGTGACGGCCGCCAGCTCCTGCCGGGAGGTGGGAGACTCGGCGATGATGTGCCGCAGTACCTCGTAGCGGTTCGCGGTGCGGATGTCACGTGATGTGTGCTTCACGCGGGGCAACGCTATGGCCTGGGAAGCGCTTTCGACAAGGCATTACCCTAAGGGTTTAATTAAGTCCGCCGGTCGTCGGTCGTGCGGGCGTCAGCCGTGCAGCAGATCCGCCACGAACGGGTTCGTGAACTTCCCGTCGGGGTCCAGGTCCCGGGCGAGGGCGCGGAAGTCGCCGAGGTGCGGATACCGCCGGCCCGCCTCCGCCGCCGGGACGGCGAAGACCTTGCCCCAGTGCGGTCGCGGGTCGAACGGCTCCAGCGCCTCCTCCAGCCGGCGCACCACGGGCAGCACGGCCGCCAGGTCGTCCACCCAGGTGAAGTGCAGGGCGACCGAGTCACGGCCGTGGGCGGGGCTGAGCCACTGCGGATCGGCGGCGATCGTCCGCACCTCGCAGGTCTGGAGCACGGGGGAGACGGTCCCCCGGACGGCGTCGACGGCGTGCAGCGCGTCCGTCGCCGTCGCCCTCGGCAGCAGGTACTCGGACTGGAGCTCGTCGCCGCTGCTCGGCGTGAACTCCGCCCGGAAGTGCGGCAGCCGCTCGTGCCAGGGACCCGGCACCCCGAACTGCTCGGTGCAGTTGGTGCCCGGCATGCCCGGCACCGGGTGCATCGCCTCCGTCGCGGGCGCGGCCCACCCGAAGTCCGCGGCCGGCTGGTCGGTGCGCCGCTTCACCCACACCTGCCGGAAACCCGGCTCCCGCCAGTCGGTGAACAGGCTGACGCTGTAGGCGGCGCCGGAGACCGCCGGGAAGTCCAGGCCGTCGAGGGGGAGTTCGGTGTACACAGTCTGCGCCATGTCATATGCCGCCGCCAGGTCGAGGGTGAGCGCGGTGACGACCCCGAGCGCCCCCAGCGAGGTGACCGCCCCCTCGAACCCCGCCTCGCCCCGCGCGATCGTCGCCGTCGAGCCGTCGGCGAGGAGCAGCTCCACCTCCCGGACCGGCGCCGCCAGCGACCCGTTGGTCACGCCCGAACCGTGCGTGCCGGTGGCCACCGAGCCGGCCACCGAGATGTGCGGCAGCGAGGCCATGTTGGGCAGCGCCAGACCGTGCGCGTGCACCGCCCGGGCCAGTTCGGCGTACCGCACCCCGCCCGCGACCCGGACCGTACGGGCCCGCGTGTCCACCTCCGTCACCGGCGGCAGCCCGGCGATCGAGACCAGCACGCCCTCCGGGCCCGGGTCGGCGATGCGGTTGAAGGAGTGCCCGCTGCCCAGCACCCGTACCCGCGCACTGCCGGCCACCAGCGACCGGAGCGCGTCGAGCGAGTGCGGGCGGTGGAACTCCTTCGCCGTGTACGTGATGTTGCGCGACCAGTTGGTGACCGTCTGCGCCGGATCCGTCATCTCTGCCGTCCCATTCCTGTCGTCCTCCGCCGCCCTCCGTCGTCCTCCGGGGAGTGCGTGTCCATTGACCCTCTCATTCGCCGAGACCTACGGTAGAGACCGGTTGCTATCCGCGCGTCACCGAGCCGGAAGGTCACTTCCTTGCCCGAGCGTCCCCAGGCACTGTTCGCCATGACGGCCCAGAACGTGCCGCAGGTCTTTCCGCCGGAGGTGCTCGCGCGGCTGCGCGAGTGTGTAGAAATCGATCCCACTCTGGTGGCGCACGACTTCACCGACCCCCGGATACGGGAGACGCTCGCCCGCACCGAGGTCCTCGTCACCGGCTGGGGCTGCCCGGTCCTGGACCCGGCCGCCCTGGATGCGGCGCCGAAACTGCGGGCGGTGCTGCACGCGGCCGGCTCGGTCAAGGGCTTCACCACGCCCGAGGTGTGGCGGCGCGGCATCGTCGTCTCCTCGGCCGCCGCCGCCAACGCGCTGCCCGTCGCCGAGTACACGCTCGCGATGATCCTGCTCGCCGGGAAGGACGTCTTCGCCTTCCGCGACCTGCTGCGCGCCCGCCGCGCCTTCCCGTACGGCGACATCGTCCCCGGCATCGGCAACTTCCGACGCCGGGTCGGCATCGTCGGCGCCTCCCGCATCGGCCGCCGGCTGATCGAACTCCTGTGCCCCCACGACCTGGTGGTGAGCCTCGCCGACCCGTACGTGGACGAGGCGGAGGCCGCGCGGCTCGGCGTCCCCCTGCTGCCCCTCGACGACCTGCTGCGCGGCTCGGACATCGTCACCGTGCACGCCCCCCAGACCCCCGAGACCCGGCACCTCCTCGGCGCCCGCGAACTCGCCCTGATGCCCGACGGATCGGTCCTCGTCAACACCGCGCGCGGCTCGCTCGTCGACCACGACGCCCTGATCGGGGAGGTGCGCACCGGCCGGCTGACCGCGATCCTCGACGTGACCGACCCCGAGCCCCTCCCTGCCGACTCCCCCCTCTTCGACCTCCCGGGCGCCTTCCTCACCCCGCACCTCGCGGGCTCGCAGGGCAACGAGGTGGCGCGGCTCGGCCTCACCGTCGTGGAAGAGGCCGAGCGCCTGCTGAGCGGCGCCGGTCTGGTCCATCTCATCGACCAGTCGGTCCTGGAGCGGGCCGCGTGACGGCCGTCTCGTAGGGTGACCTGAACACATGACGAAGGGGAGCCGAGCGGTGGCGAAGCGGACACAGCCGGCGCCGAACGGGGACGCCTCGACGGTACGGGACGTGGCCGCGCGGGCCGGGGTCTCCGCGTCGACCGTCTCCCGCGTCCTCGGCGGCACCTACCCGGTGGCCGCCGCCACCCGCGCCAAGGTCCTCAAGGCCATGCGCGAGCTGGACTACGTGGTCAACGCGCACGCCCGCGCGCTCGGCGGCGCCACCAACAACACGGTCGCCTTCGTCGTCGACGACGTCACCGGCCCCTTCTACGCGCACATCGCCCGCGGAGTGGAGGAGCAGGCCTCGGCGGAGGGCCGGCTGTGCATGCTCTGCACCACGCACGGCGACCCGCGCCGCATCCTCGCCGTCGTCGAGACCATGCGGGAGCAGCGCGCCGACGCGGTGATCGTGGTGGGCGGCGCCCTGGAGGACAAGGCCTACCACGACCGCATGACCCACTTCGCGCACGCCCTGGACCGCTCCGGCTC
The DNA here is from genome assembly GCF_040652195.1 of Streptomyces sp. NPDC048278. Taxonomy (NCBI): domain Bacteria; kingdom Bacillati; phylum Actinomycetota; class Actinomycetes; order Kitasatosporales; family Streptomycetaceae; genus Streptomyces; species Streptomyces sp. NPDC048278. The sequence goes on along the minus strand of NZ_JBEZLP010000017.1, from coordinate 87,047 downwards.
CCGGCTGGTCCTCGTCGGCCGCCCGCCGCTCGGCCCCGGCGTCCCGGCCACGGTCGTCGACTACGACAACGAGGGCGGCGCCTTCGCCCTCACCACCCACCTCCTGTCCGGCGGGCACCGGCGCATCGCCTACCTCGGCCGCGTCCCCGGCCTGTCCACCAGCGCCCAGCGCATCGCCGGCTACACCCGCGCCCACGAACTCCTCGGCCTCGCCCCGGACCCCGGCCTGATCCTCGACGGCGCCTTCTCCCGCTCCTACGGCTACCAGGCGACCCGTGAACTCCTCACCTCCGGAGCGGAGTTCACGGCGGTCTTCGCGGCCACCGACATGATCGCCACCGGCGTGATCCAGGCGCTGCGCGAGTCCGGCCGCCGCATCCCCGACGACGTCGCCGTGGCCGGCTACGACGACATCCCGGTCGCCCGGGACGTCTACCCGACGCTCACCACGGTCCACGTACCCCAGGAGGAACTCGGCCGCGCCGCCGTCCGCCTCGCCCTGCACCGCGACGAGCTGCCGGACGGGCAGCATCTGGTGCTGGGTACGCACGTGGTCCTGCGGGAGTCGACGCGGCGGGCGACCGGGGGCTGACTGCGCGGAGTCGGATCAACGGATTTCGTCGTGTGATGCGCGCCGTGCAGTCGTAATCGTTGACGGTGTAGTCATCGAGCCGCGATATCGGTAGCTTGCGGCTATGAGCACCGAACCGCTGCCCCCACGCCTGCCGGCGACCGACCTCACCCGCCACCGCAGGCTGCGCGAGCAGGGCAGCCTCGACCGGGCCGACCTGGAGGCGATTCTCGACGCCGGGTTCGTCTGCCATCTCGGGGTGGTGGTCGAGGGCCGGCCGCTGGTCGTGCCGACGGTGTACGGGCGGGACGAGGGGCAGCTGTACCTGCACGGCTCGGTCGCCAGCCGCAGCCTGGCCGGCGGGACCCCGGTGTGCGTCACGGTGACCCATGTCGACGGGCTGGTGCTGGCGCGGTCCGTCTTCGAGCACGGCGTCAACTACCGCAGTGCGGTGATCCACGGCACCGCCCGCAAGGTGACCGACCCCGAGGAGAAGCTGACGGGCCTGCGCGTCCTCACCGAACGCACGGCCCCGGGCCAGTGGTCGTACGCCCGGCAGCCCAACCGCAGGGAGCTGGCCGCCACCACGCTCCTCGCCCTCTCCCTGGCGGAGGCCTCCGTCAAGCTCCGTACCGGCGCCCCGGAGGACGGCGACGGACCGGACGCGGAGCTCGGGCTGTGGGCCGGCGTCCTGCCGCTGACCTCGGCCTGGGGCGTGCCCGTGACGGATCCCGCACTGCCCCCGGACACCCCCGTACCGGGACACATCGCGCGCCGAGGGGGGACCCGGCACGGCTGACGCACGGGCGGGGGCATACCGTGAGGAGCCGAACGCCTGAGCCGGGAGGAGACACGGGATGGGCAGCCGTACCGCGCTGGTCGAAGATCTGATGGAGAGGTTCCCGCATGTACCGAGGGAAGCCGTCTTCAAGGAGGACCTGCTCCGGGGCGGTGTGGCCTTCGACCCGTCCGCGCTGAGCGACAACGAGAGCGGCGAGGTCAAGCCGAAGTCGTACTTCATCTTCTCCTTCGACCACGGCACCCTGCCCGAGCTGGGCGAGGCCGCGCTGCGCCGGCCGCCGGAGGAGATCATCCTCACCGGCGGCCCGTACGACCTGCGGCGGACCGTGGTGTCGGTGCGGGTGAACCCCACGTCGCCGTACCGGGTGGCCGCGGACGAGGAGGGCGTGCTCGGGCTCTACCTCGACGGGAAGCGGATCGCCGACGTCGGGGTGCCGCCGATGCCGGAGTACTACCGGCACAAGCTCTCCAACGGGAAGTCCGTGATGGAGGTCGCCCCCACCATCCAGTGGGGTTACCTCATCTACCTCACCGTCTTCCGGGTCTGCCAGTACTTCGGCGCCAAGGAGGAGTGCCAGTACTGCGACATCAACCACAACTGGCGCCAGCACAAGGCGGCCGGGCGGCCGTACACGGGCGTGAAGGACGTCGAGGAGGTCCTCGAAGCCCTGGAGATCATCGACCGGTACGACACCGCGAAGACGTCCACCGCCTACACGCTGACCGGCGGCGCGATCACCAAGACGGTCTCCGGGCGCGACGAGGCCGACTTCTACGGCCACTACGCCAAGGCCATCGAGGAACGCTTCCCGGGCCGCTGGATCGGCAAGGTCGTCGCCCAGGCGCTGCCCCGCGACGACGTGCAGCGGTTCAAGGACTACGGCGTGCAGATCTACCACCCCAACTACGAGGTGTGGGACGAGTACCTGTTCAAGATGTACTGCCCGGGCAAGGAGCGGTACGTCGGCCGGGACGAGTGGCACAAGCGGATCCTGGACTCCGCCGAGATCTTCGGCGCGCGCAACGTGATCCCCAACTTCGTGGCCGGCGTGGAGATGGCCGAGCCGTTCGGGTTCAAGACCGTCGACGAGGCGATCGCCTCCACCACCGAGGGCCTGCGCTTCTTCATGTCCCAGGGCATCACGCCCCGCTTCACCACCTGGTGCCCGGAGCCGACCACCCCGCTCGGCAAGGCCAACCCGCAGGGCGCCCCGCTGGAATACCACATCCGGCTGCTCCAGGCCTACCGCCAGACCATGGAGGACTTCGGGCTCTCCTCCCCGCCCGGCTACGGCCCGCCCGGACCCGGCCGCGCCGTCTTCTCCGTCAGCTCCTTCATGGACAGCCTGCCGGCCCAGGAGCCGACGAAGGTGTAGCGTCCGGCCGTCGCAAGTGACTTTCGGGAACGGTGAGTCGAAACGCGGTCGCTGTCCGTACTAGGGGCCGGAGTTGTGGGTCACGGCGGGTACGAAAGCGTTCTCTCGCCGGTCCGAGAGGCCGGACGACTGCACGCGGCGGTTGACGTGAAGCCGGTGGCCGGTGGTATGGGTGACGGGGAGAATCCGTAGCACGACCACCGGTAACCGGTTTCGAATATGCCGCTTGTCAGTTGTGCAGGAGACGTGAAAAGCTCGGGCCCTGCCGCGAGGTTCCCCCCAACTCCGTTGCCGATACGGTGAGTTGACCTCGCTTTGGATGCAGGAGACCCATGCCCGACCTGCCGACCCCTCAGGACGCCGCCGAGGCAGCGCTGTTCTCCGAATGCTGGGACGCGGTGCTCTCCTATGCCGACCTGTGCACGTCCGGCTCTCTGACGGCCAACCAACTGGCCACCGAGGCCTTCACGCTCGGCATGCGTGAGGCCCGTGAGGCGGACTTCGCGCCGGTGCGCAGCTCCGGACGGCGCGCCGCCCGGCTCCCGATGATCCCGCTGCTGCTCACCGCCGTGCGCAACACGGCCGCCGCCTGGGAGGCCGGCGGGCTCGGGCACAAGCTCGATCCGGACCTCAGGCTGTGGCTCAACTCCGAGAAGGCCGCACGCTACACGGGCCCGCCGCTGCAGCGGCCGGTCGCGCTGCGCGGCCTGCGCGACATGCAGGAGGCGGACGCCTCGCTGCTGTGGCTGGCCGAGGTGGAGGCGCTGCCGCTGTCCGCCGTGGCCCGCCGGCTCGGTCTCGACCCGACCGTCGTCGCGCAGGAGCTGGAGCAGGTGCGCGGACTCTTCCGCGACCGCTGCCACCGGGCCCACCTCGACACGCCGATGGAAGCCGAGTGCCGCAGCTACGCCCGGCTCCTCGACGCGGTCACCCGGTCCTCGGCGGCCGACACGCCCGACGACCTCTCCCGGCACCTCGCCACCTGTGTGCAGTGCGCCGAGGCCGCCGCCTGTCTGCGGCTGCACGGCGGCGGACTGCCCGCGGCGCTCGCCGGCGGGGTCATCGGCTGGGGCGGCCTCGCCTACCTGGAGCGCCGTCGGCGCGCCGCCGAGGTACGGCTCGGCGCCGGCCGGCCGGCCATCGCCGAGATCGAAGGCGGCGACCCCAAGGAGAGCGGCGGCCGGGGCAAGGTGCTGCGGCACGGCCTGCTCGGCGCGGCGGTGCTGATCTCCCTGGTGGCGCTCGGCGTGTCGATGATGCCGATGGGCGGCGGCTCCGGCGACGACACGGCCTCCGCCTCCCACGACGACCGCCAGCCGGTCGCCGACCCCAGCGCCGGCGTCCCGTCCACCGACCCGACCGCCACGCACACCGCGTCCGCCTCCACGACCCCCTCCGCGTCGGCCACCACCGGGAAGCCGGGCCACAAGAACCCCGACCCGGAACCCCAGGGCACCTCCTCGGCCACGGCGAGCACCGGCCACCACGGCGACTCCTCCGCCTCCGCCGAACCCTCCGCCCCCGCGGCGGCCTCCTGCCAGGTCTCCTACGACCTGGTCAACCAGTGGACCGACGGCTTCCAGTCCACCGTCACCGTCACCACCACCCAGGCCCTGACCGGCTGGCGGGTCCAGTGGTCCTTCCGGGACGGCCAGAAGGTCACCCAGATGTGGGACGCCACCGTCAGCCAGAACGGCGGCCGGGTCACCGCCGACGCCGCCGACTACAACCAGTCGGTCGCCGCGAACGGCGCCCTGTCCTTCGGCTTCCTCGGCACCTGGAGCGGCAGCAACTCGGCGCCGTACGCCTTCACGCTCAACGGTTCCTCCTGCTCGCTGAACTGAGCCGGTGCCGCCCGCACGACCGGCGGCCGGGAGGGCCCAGGAGGGTGGGTCCGCCCGGCCGCCGGCCGTACGTCACATCAGGTCTTGCGAACCCCGCTCAGCACTGCGACTTGTAGAAGTACTTGCTGACCGCCGGCTCGTTCATGTTGTCCTTGGTGATCGCCACCATGTTGGTGCCGATCGACTTGCTGACCGGCTTGCCCTCGAAGGCGTCGGCGAGCTGGTCCACCGCCTGCCGGCCGATCGCCGCCGGGTCCTGGGCGACCAGCACCTGGAGGGTGCCCGCCTTCAGCGCGGCGACCTCGTCGGGCTCCGCGTCGAACGCGGCCACCTTCACCGTGCCCTGCTTGCCGGCCTGCTTCAGACCGGTGGCGATGCCCGTGCCGGTGTTGGTGTTGCCCGCGAACGCCCCGCCCAGGTCCGGGTGGGCGGCCAGCGTCGACTGGATCTGGGAGGCCGCGGTGGCCGGCAGGTCGTTGTCGTAGAGCGTCGGCAGCACCTTGATGTTCGGGTACTTGCCCATCTCCTCGGTGAAGCCCTTGATCCGGGCGTCCGTCGTCGACACGCCGGGCTTGACGCTGATGACGATGACCGAGCCCTTCTCGTTCATCAGCTTGGCCAGCGCGTCGGCCGCGACCCGGCCGCCCTTCTCGTTGTCCGACGAGATCCGGGTGATGCCGACCGACGTGTCGGTCACCGTCGTGTCCACCAGCGCCACCTTGGTACCGGCCGACTGGATCTGCTTGAGCGACGGCGTCAGCGCGCTGGTGTCGACCGGCGAGATCAGCAGCCCGTCGGGCCGGGACGCGGCCGTCGAGTCGAGCAGCGGCCGCTGCACCGACACGTCCCACTGCGCGGAACCGTCGGCCGTGAAGTCCATCCCCTTCGCCTTGGCCTCCGCCTGCGCGGCACAGGTCATGGTGATGTAGAACGGGTCGCTCTTCACCCCGGTGATCAGCCGGACCTTCTTGCCCTTGGCGCCGCCCGAACTCCCCGAGCCGCCGCTGTCATTGGACGAACCGCACGCCGAGGCGCCCGCGCCGAGGGCCAGAACCGTGCCCACCGCGACCAGCAACCGGCGCCTGCTGCGAATGCTCCCCATCACAGAGTCCTCCTTAGTCATGCGCGTTCCCGGGTCTTCCTGCGCAACTGGTCGATGTAGACCGCCACGACCAGCACCACACCCACCGCCACGTCCTGCCAGTACTGCTGGACGCCGATCACGATCAGCCCGGTGGTCAGCACCGCCGGGATGAAGACACCGATCACCGTGCCCAGCACCGAACCCCGGCCGCCGAACAGGCTGGTCCCGCCGAGGACCACCGCGGTGATCACCTTGAGGTTGTCGGTGGAGTGCCCGGCGATCGACGTCGTGCCGTACGAGGCCAGCCACATCACCGCGCCGAGCCCGGCCAGCAGCCCCATCAGGCCGTATACCTTGACCAGTTGCCGGCCCACCGGAATGCCCGCCCGCCGGACGGCGGTCGGGTTCGAACCGATCGCGAGCGTGTGCTCGCCGAACCGCGTACTGCCGAGCACCGCACCGAAGATCGCGGTCACCACGGCCGCCAGGACCACCATCCACGGGATGCCCAGCACCTTGCCGAAACCGAGGCTGTTCTGCAGATGCGTGGAGGCCGCCCCGGCCGGGTCCTGCCCGCCGGTGGCGAGTTCGGCGATCCCCAGCGCCGCGCCGAGTCCGCCCAGCGTCACGATCAGCGGCGGCACCTTGCCGGTCGCCACCACCGCACCCTGCAACGCGCCCCAGGCCGTCCCCACCGCCAGCGCGATGACGACGCAGAACGCGACCGTGCCCCAGCCCGAATTCGGCCCGCCGTGATGGATGTTGTACTCGCCCGCCGCCACCGCGGCCAGCACCAGCACCGAGCCGATCGACAGGTCGATGCCGGCCGTGATGATCACGAACGTCATGCCGACGCCGAGCACCAGGTAGATGGCGGCGTTCACGGCGATCTGGGTGATGTCGTACGTGGTGAAGAACTTGCCCGGCGCCGCGATCGTGAAGAACAGGACCAGCGCCACCAGGATGACGAAGGTCCACAGTTCGTTGAGGGTCGCCGCACGCCGCAACCAGTCGGGCGGCGCGGCCCGGCCGCCCGTGGCCGCCGCGGCCTTCTCGCTCTGCGCGGTCATCGTGCGCCCTCCGCTTCCCCGGAGCCGTTCGGCCCGTCCAGCGAGCCGGTCATGGCCCCGACCAGCTCCTCGATCGTCGTGTCGGCGGCCGTGTACGACGCGACGCGCCGGCCCAGCCGCAGCACCTCCACCCGGTCCGCCACCGACAGCACCTCGGGCATGTTGTGGCTGATCAGCACGACGCAGATGCCCCGGTCGGCGACCCTGCGGACGGTCTCCAGGACCCGGGCGCGCTGGACCACGCCCAGTGCGGCGGTCGGCTCGTCCATGAAGATGACCTTGTGGGCGAAGGCGACGGCACGGGCCACCGCGACGGACTGCCGCTGCCCGCCGGACAACGTTGTCACAGGAGCCGTCACATCCTTGAGCTCCACGCCCAGTTCGGCGAAGGCCCTGACCGCCTCGCGGCGCATCGCGGGCCGGTCGAGGACGCCGATGCGCCCGAGCAGCCCCCCGCGCACGATCTCCCGGCCGAGGTACAGATTGGCCGCCGCGTCCAGGTCGGGTGCGAGCGAGAGGTCCTGGTAGACGGTCTCCACGCCCTGCCGCTGGGCGTCCATCGGACCGGAGAACCGCACCGGCGCCCCGTCCAGGCGGACCTCGCCGGCGTCGGGGGAGAGCACGCCCGACAGGACGTTCACCAGAGTGGACTTGCCGGCACCGTTGTCACCGATGAGGGCGACGACCTCGCCGGGGTATGCCGTGAAATCGGCGCCCGAGAGCGCCTGGACGTGGCCGAAACGCTTGACCACCCCATGTGCGGTGAGCAGTGGTTCCCTTGCAGAGGCCATGTTGTGCCTTCTGGTTGGTATCGTTAACAGCTTGGCTGATTCTTGGGGCGCCCACAGCGGGGTGTCAAGGGTGGTGCAGCCGGTCTCCGGGCGCGCTGGTCACGCCGTCATCTCCCGTTGTTCGCAAGGCTGTTGACACGCGTGCGAGTTGGTAACGTTAACGAGTCGACGCTCAAACGTGACGCAGCTGGAGGACGTGGCGTGGCAGCCACCCGGCCGACCATGAAGGACGTTGCCGCGGAAGCGGGCGTCAGCACGATGACGGTGTCCCGCGTCGTCAACGGCGATGCGGCCGTCGCCCCGCGGACCGCCGCGCGCGTGGAGGCCGCCGTCCGCAAGCTCGGCTACCAACGCGACGACGTGGCACGGCAGTTGCGCCGCACGCATGAACTGAGCCAGATCATCGGCCTGTTGGTGGACGACGTGACCGATCCCTTCATGGCCGCGGTCGCCTCCGCCGCCGAGGACGTCGCCCGGCAGCGGGGCAGCATCATGCTCATCGGCTCCAGCCGCGCCGACCTGCGCCGGGAACGCGAGGTGATCGCCGCGTTCACCGCCCGCCGCGTCGACGGCCTGATCCTCACCCCGGCCGCGGGCAGCCACCGCTTCCTGCGGCCCGCGCAGGCGCAGGGCACGAAGATCGTCTGCGTGGACCGGGCGGCACCCGGCCTCGACGTGGACGCCGTGGTGGTCGACAACTTCGGCGCGGTGCGGGGGGCCGTGGACCAGTTGGTGGCGCACGGCCACCGCAGGATCGCCTACCTGGGCGACACGCCGAAGATCTGGACGTTCGGCGAACGCCGACGGGGTTTTCTGGCGGCGCTCGCCGCCGCGGGCATCGCCGCCGATCCGGCGCTGGTCAGGGACGCGGTGCGTACCGGGCCTGAGGCGGCGGCGGCCGTCACCGGGATGCTGTCACTTCCCGACCCCCCGACGGCCCTCCTCGCCGGCAACGAACTCCTCGCCTTCGGCGCCCTCACCGCGGCCCCCGGCGACCTCGCCTTCGTCGCCTTCGACGACTTCGCGCTCGCCTCCCGCCTCACCCCGCCCGTCACGGTCATCGCCCAGGACCCGGTGGCCCTCGCGACCAGCGCGGCCCACCTCCTCTTCGCCCGCATCCACGGCGACGCCTCCCCACCCCGCACCGTGGTCATGCCGACCCGGCTGATCCGACGCGGCTCGGGCGAGCTGCCGGGGCCGTTCGCCGCGTAGGGCGACACGGCCGCGTGCCAGGTGCGGCACCGTCGTGGCTGGTCGCGCAGTTCCCCGCGCCCCTGAGGGGCGCGGCAGGGCGTCGGTCGGCCGGGTGCGTACTGCGCCCCGTCAGGGGCGCGGGGAACTGCGCGGCAAGCCACGATGGTGGTGCGGTCGGTCGACGGTGGGGTGTGGGTCGGTCAGGTGGCCGGGGTGCGGCGGTTGGTGCGGCGGGCGGTTGTGGTGCCAGTGGTGCCGGCGGACGGCGGGGTGCGTCGGCGGGAGCCGCGGTCGTCCTTGCCGGCCGCGGTGCCGGCCGCGGCTCGGCGGTCGGTGCCACGGCCGCCCTCGCCGCCGCGACCGTTCGTGCCGGCGGTGCCACGGCCGTTCGCCCCGGCGGCATCCCTCGCCGCCCCGGCGGCCCCCGTCCGGCGGCCGGCCGTTGCGGTGGGCGTACCCGTCTCCGTTCCGGCGCCGCCGCCGCGGCGCCGGCGGCCGGAACGCCTGCCGGGCTTGGCGTCGGTCTTCCGGTCCGGCCGGGACGCCGTGGTCGGCGTCGGCTGCGGGACCTCGATGACGACCGGCACGCCGGAGGGCTCGCGGGCGCCGGTGAGGGTGGTCAGCTCGGCGTCGCCCGACGCGATGCGGGCCGTACGGGGGCTGATGCCCGCGTCCGACATGAGCCGGGTGACGTCGCGCTTCTGCTCGGGCAGGACCAGCGTGACCACGCTGCCGGAGCCGCCGGCGCGGGCCGTACGGCCGCCCCGGTGGACGTAGTCCTTGTGGTCGGTCGGAGGATCGACGTTCACGACGAGGTCGAGGTCGTCGATGTGTATGCCACGGGCCGCGACGTTCGTTGCCACCAGCGCGGTGACCTGGCCGTTCCTGAACTGCTCCAGGGTGCGGTTGCGCTGCGGCTGGGAACGGCCGCCGTGCAGCGCCGCCGCGCGGACGCCGACGGCGAGGAGCCGCTTGGCGAGCCGGTCGGCGGATCTCTTGGTGTCGAGGAAGAGGATGACCCGGCCGTCGCGGGCCGCGATGCGCGTGGTGACGGCCTTCTTGTCGGTCTCGTCCTGGATGTGGAGCACGTGGTGCTCCATCGTGGTGACCGCCCCCGCGGACGGGTCCACGGAGTGCACCACCGGGTCGGTCAGGAACCGCTGCACCAGGCGGTCGATGTTCCGGTCGAGCGTGGCCGAGAAGAGCAGCCGCTGCCCGTCGGGCCGTACCTGCTGGATCAGCTTGGTGATCTGCGGCAGGAAGCCCATGTCGGTCATCTGGTCGGCCTCGTCCAGCACCGTGATGCGGACGTCGCCGAGTACGCAGTCCCCGCGTTCCACGAGGTCGTTGAGGCGGCCGGGACTCGCCACGACCACCTCGGCGCCGCGCCGCAGGGTGGCGGCCTGCTTGGTGATCGACAGTCCGCCGACGACCGTGGCCACCCGGAGGTTCACCGCCGTCGCGTACGGCGTCAGCGCGTCCGTCACCTGCTGGGCGAGCTCACGGGTGGGTACCAGCACGAGGGCGAGGGGCGCCTTGGGCTGCGCGCGCAGTCCTGCCGTACGGGCGAGGAGCGCCAGCCCGAACGCAAGGGTCTTGCCGGAGCCGGTCCGGCCTCGTCCCAGCAGGTCACGGCCGGCCAGCGAGTTGGGCAGCGTGGCGGCCTGGATGGGGAACGGGGTGGTCACCCCCTGCGCGGCCAGGGTCTTCAGCAACGCCGCGGGCATGTCCAGAGCGGCGAAGTCCTCGACGGCGGGAAGCCCGGGCGTCGTGTTCTCCGGCAGCCGGAACTCACGTGACGACGGACCGGACGGCGGGGACGCCGGGGCCGTCCTGGACGACGAGGTGCGCCTGTTCGGCTTCTGGGGCCTGCGGGACATGCTGCTGTCTGCCTTCCTGGAACAGCACAAACCGGGGTCCGCACCATGACGATACGGACCCCGGCGAGTGGATACGCGTAAGGCGATCAGGCGGGGACGATGTTCTCCGCCTGCGGGCCCTTCTGACCCTGCGTGACGTCGAAGGAGACCCGCTGGCCTTCCTGGAGCTCACGGAAGCCCTGGGACTGGATGTTCGAGTAGTGGGCGAACACGTCCGGACCGCCGCCGTCCTGCTGGATGAAGCCGAAGCCCTTTTCGGCGTTGAACCACTTCACGGTTCCCTGTGCCATGACCTTCTCCGTTCTGTAGGCAGAGGCCCCATCCGGAGATGCCGGAAAACAAATAATGCGCCTGCAGGAGAGAAACATTCCCGTCAGGCGCACATAGGTTCATGGGTACCACAACTGCAACTCTGCAACCGTAGCACAGCTTCAGACCCGGTCGGTGGTGCGCGTGGCGCCGGGCTGCCCGAGTCGCTCCGCGGCCGTCCACCGGGGGACCGTCACCAGCACCGTGCCCAGCGCCAGGCCCAGGGCGGGCAGCAGGGGGAACCGGCCGTCCGGCGCGAACCCCCGCACGGCGAACCGGGTCAGCGCGGCGACGTCCACGGCCAGCCCGGCCCACAGCGGCCAGGCACGGCGCAGCCCGGCGTCCGGGACGGTCCGCCCGTACAGCACGCCCAACCCCCGTTCCCACGGCCGCAGCGCCAGGACGACGCAGGCCAGGACGGCGCCGAGCACCAGCAGCCACGGCACGCGCAGCCCCCACCACGCCGCGGACCCGAGCACCGGCTCCGGCGCGAGACCGGTCAGGTAGAACGCGGCGGCGACGATCAGCACCGGCAGCATGTGCCACAGGTACAGCGTCATGCTCGCCGCGCCGACGGGGCGGACCACCCGCCACACCCGCTCGCGAGCCAGCAGCCGCCGCAGCACCGGCGCGGCGAGCAGGCTCAGGCCGACCTGGGCGACCAGCCACGCCAGCATCGCGGCCGACGGCGGGTTGGTGTTGCTGGGACTCTGCCCGGTCACCAGGATCAGGCTCACCGGGAACGGCCCGAGGGCGACGAGCGCGGCGAAGGCCAGCCCGCCGCCCACCGCCATCGCGAGCGGCACGAGCGGCACGCGGGCCGGGTGGGCCAGGCGGGTCGCGGACCGGCGGCCGGTCAGCAGACCGTCCCGCCAGCAGAAGCCCAGCTGGTAGGCGACGCCCCACACGAGCACGTAGTTCAGCAGCCCGACGTAGGGCGCGTGCACGGTCACCACGAGCGCGTCGGCCACCAGGGCGACCGCCCCCAGCACCGGCGGGACGCGCAGGCCCCACCGCCGATGCGCCGCGTACAGCAGCGGCGTCAGCGCGCTGAGCAGCAGATACACCGGCAGGAACCAGAACTGCATCCCCATCGCCCAGCCCACGAGCGCCAGCGTGTCCGCGTCCACGCCGACCGCCGTGCAGACGCCGACCGCGAGCAGCACCGCGCCGCTGTAGACCGCCACCGGAAGGAGCAGCCGCAACGCCCGCCGCCCGAGCCACCCCGCCGACGTGTTCCCGGCCGCCCGGGCCCGCGCCCAGGAGCCGCCCGCGGCATGGCCCCCGGCCAGGAAGAACAGCGGCATGATCTGGAACCCGAGGGTCAGCCACTGGGTCCAGTCCACCGTCGCCAGCAGCTCCGGGGCGGTGATCCGCCCGTCCGGATCCCGGACCAGGGCGGTGATCAGCCAGTGGCCGAGCACCACGAGCACGATCGCCCACGCGCGCAGGAAGTCGACGTACCGGTCTCTGCTCATGGCCGCCATGATCCCGGCGTTCCCGCGCCCGCCGGCGCGGAGAGCCCCGGCCGCAACCGATCCGTGCCCGGTACGACACCGTCCGCGAGCCCCGCGCCCGGTGGCGACGGAGCCTTCCGGCCTCGCGCCGTAATTCGGTGGCGGCGGGGTGCGGGCGGCTTCTAAGGTCGGTGGCATCGGAGCGGCCACCCCCAGGGTGCCGCGGTGACCCGACTCGATCACGGAGGTGTTGACCGATGGCTGTCGTTGCGACGGGCGCTGCCCGCGACCAGAAGCTCATCCATTCCACCTCCGCGGCCACCGGCTGACCACTTACTTTCCCGGGGCCGCCCTTGTGAAGGGTCACCCTTGACTTCCAGCTCCGCTGTTTTCTCCACCCTCGCTCCCTACGGCTGGGACGAGACCTGGGCGAAGGAGTTCGCCCCCTACGGCGCCGAAGGACTGCTCGCCGGGCGGGTCGTCCGCGTCGACCGCGGGCAGTGCGACGTCGTCACCGCCGGCGGCCTGCTGCGCGCCGACACCGCGTTCGTCACCCCGCACGATCCGATGCGCGTCGTGTGCACCGGCGACTGGGTCGCCGTGGAACCCGGCGGCAACCCCCGTTACGTACGCGCGTATCTGCCGCGCCGTACCGCCTTCGTGCGCTCCACCTCCTCCAAGCGGTCCGAGGGGCAGATCCTCGCCGCCAACGTCGACCACGCGATCGTCGCGGTGTCCCTCGCCGTCGAACTCGACCTCGGCCGCGTCGAACGGTTCCTGGCGCTGGCCTGGGAGTCCGGGGCGCAGCCGGTCGTGGTCCTCACCAAGGCCGACCTGGTCCCGGACCCGGCGACCCTCGCCCATCTCGTCCAGGACGTCGAGACGACGGCCCCGGGCGTACCGGTCCTCACGGTCAGCGCCCACGCGGGCGACGGCCTGGAGGCGCTCGTCGCCCTCGTCGGCTCCGGTACGTCCGTGCTGCTCGGCCAGTCCGGTGCCGGCAAGTCCACCCTCGCCAACGCGCTGACCGGCGATGACGTGATGGAGGTCCAGGCGGCCCGCGACGTCGACGGCAAGGGCCGCCACACCACCACCACCCGCAACCTCCTCGCGCTCCCGGGCGGCGGCGTGCTGATCGACACGCCCGGACTGCGCGGCGTGGGCCTGTTTGACGCCGAGACCGGCGTCGGGCAGGTGTTCGCCGAGATCGAGGAACTGGGGGAGGGCTGCCGCTTCTCCGACTGCGGACACGACAGCGAGCCGGGCTGCGCGGTGCGCTCCGCGGTGGAGGCCGGCGAACTGCCCGTGCGCCGGCTGGAGAGCTACCGCAAGCTCATGCGGGAGAACCAGTGGATCGTCGCGAAGACCGACGCACGGCTCCGGGCCGAGATCAAGAAGGACTGGAAGAAGAAGGGCGCGGAGGGGAAGGCGGCGATGGAGGCGAAGCGGGGGCGGTGGCGGTAGGGGTAGAGGACTGACCACGGGGGCACGGGGGCACGGGGCACGGGGCGCGGGGGCACACACGGCGGCAGCCGGCCGCACGTCGGCACAGCCCCGCGCCCCTCACGTGGCCCCGCGCCCCTCACGTGGCCCCGCGCCCCTCACGGGGCTCCAGCGTCCTGTCCGATTCCCGCCAGCCCGCCGTCCTCCCATCGCCCACACTTGACGACGTGATGGACGAAGACACCAGGTACGAAGCGGTCCGCAGCCGGGACGCCCGGTTCGACGGCGCGTTCTTCTTCGCCGTCGAGACCACCGGCATCTACTGCCGTCCCAGCTGCCCCGCCGTCACCCCGAAGCGGCGCAACGTCCGCTTCTTCCCCACCGCGGCAGCCGCGCAGGGCTCCGGGTTCCGGGCCTGCCGCCGGTGCCGTCCGGACGCGGTCCCCGGCTCCGCCGAGTGGAACGTCCGCGCCGACGTCGTCGGCCGGGCCGTACGGCTGATCGGCGACGGCGTGGTGGACCGCGAGGGCGTCGGCGGGCTCGCCGACCGGCTCGGCTACAGCGCCCGCCAGGTCCAGCGGCAGCTCACCGCCGAACTCGGCGCCGGCCCCGTCGCCCTCGCCCGCGCCCAGCGGGCGCACACCGCGCGCACCCTGCTCCAGACCACCGAGCTGCCGATCACGGAGATCGCGTTCGCGAGCGGCTTCGCCAGTGTGCGGCAGTTCAACGACACCGTCCGCGCCGTCTACGCCACCACCCCGAGCGGGCTGCGCGAGGCCGCGCCCGGGGGCCGCGGCGCACGGCGCGGCTCCCCGTCCGCAGGCATCCCGCTGCGGCTCGCCCACCGCGGCCCGTACCAGGCCGGCCCCGTCTTCGACCTGCTGGAACGCGAGGCCGTGCCCGGCATCGAGGAGGTCACCGGCACTCCCGGCACGCGCACCTACCGCCGTACCCTGCGGCTGCCGTACGGCCATGCCGTCGTCGCCGTCGAGGAACGGACCGGTACGACCCGGGCCGCCGGTACCGGCCTCGGCGCCCACCCCGGCGGCTGGCTCGACGCACGGCTGCGCCTCACCGACCCGCGCGACCTGACCACCGCCGTCCAGCGGCTGCGGAGGCTGTTCGACCTCGACGCGGATCCGTACGCCGTCGACGAGCGGCTCGCCGAGGACCCGCGGCTCGCTCCGCTGGTCGCCGCCCGGCCGGGGCTGCGGTCACCCGGCGCTGCGGACCCGGCCGAGGCCGCCGTACGGGCCCTCGTCGGCACCGCGGGCGCCGAGCGGCTGGTGCGGCGGTACGGCAAGGCCCTGGACGCTCCGTCCGGCGGCCCCACCCACCTCTTCCCCGAGCCCGCCGTGCTCGCGGGAGCGGAGCCCGGCGGCAGCCTCGGCGCGCTGGCCGCGGCGCTCGCCGACGGGACGCTGCGGCTGGATCCGGGCGCCGACCGGGACGAGGCGGAGGCGGCGCTGCGGGCCCTGCCCGCAATGGACGCGGCGACCGTCGCGACCATCCGCGTCCGCGCCCTCGCCGACCCCGACGTCGCGCTGCCCGGCCTGGACGGACCTGCCGTACCGGACGAGTGGCGGCCCTGGCGGTCGTACGCCGTCCGGCATCTGCTGCTGGAGAGAGAGCCGAGGAACTGATGGATGTCACGTACTGGACGCGGATCGCTTCACCGGTGGGGGAGTTGCTCCTCACCGCCGACGCCACCGGAGCGCTGACCTCGCTGTCCGTCCCCGGGCAGAAGGGCGGCCGGAGCGTCGAGGCGGGGTGGCAGTCCGATCCCGGCCCGTTCCGGACCGCCGAGGAGCAGCTCGCGGCCTACTTCGCCGGTGAGCTCAAGGAGTTCGCACTGGAGTCGGCCACGCACGGCACCGAGTTCCGGGAGCGGGTGTGGCACGCGCTCAACAGCGTTCCGTACGGGGCGACGACGACGTACGGCGAGATCGCCGCGCGGATCGGCGCGTCCCGGATGGCGGTCCGCGCGGTCGGCGGGGCGATCGGAGCCAACCCGTTGCTGATCGTCCGTCCCTGCCACCGGGTGATCGGAGCGGACGGGACGATGACCGGGTACGCGGGCGGCGTCGACCGCAAGATGCGGCTGCTGACGCTGGAAGGCGCGGTGAGCTGAGGCCGGGGTGGGGTGGGGACGCTCACCGGCGCTTGCCGGTTGCCGCCCGCGCCCACCCGTGCCGCCCCAGCGGCACGACTGCCCGCGGCTGAACAGCTGCGACGTCGCCCGCGGCTATGCAGGACGCGGCTGGGCGGCGCCCCGTGAGGGGCGCGGGGAACTGCGCGAGCAACCCCCGCCCACCCGCACCCACCCCACGACCGTCACCACCCCTCCGCCCTCTCCGCCCCCTCCCCCCCACTCCGCCACCCGGGTGCCCCCTCCGTCGAGTCGCTGTTCAGGCCACCGCCCGTATGTCACCTTCCCCTCCTGTAGGCCTCGGAAGGGCAGGTGTGGATGCGCAAGTTCGGGCGCGTGCTCGCGGTCGCGTTGTTGGCGGTGACGGGGATGACCGGGCAGGCCGGTGCCGACCCGGAGCCCTTGCTCTGGGCCGGGAGCTGGGAGGCCGCACCCTCCGGTACCGAACCCGCCGTACCCGGCGCCGCGTACCGCAACGTCGTTCACCTGAGCGCCGGTGGCAGCGAGGTGCGGGTCCGGGTCAGCAACCGGCTCGGCAGCGCCCCGCTCCGGGTCGGCGCCGTCACCGTCGCCCTGCGCCAGGGCAGCGGCCCGGCCGCCGTACCCGGCTCGATGCGCGCCGCCACCTTCGCGGGCGCCGCCACCGCCGTCGTACCCGTCGGACGGGACCTGGTCAGCGACCCGGTGCCGCTCGCCGTGCAGGGCGGCGCCGACCTGCTGGTCAGCGTCGAGACGCCCGGCGACTCCGGGCCCGCCACCTACCATCGGGTCGCGCTCCAGACCAGCTACCTCGCCGCGGACGGCGCCGGGCGGGCCGACGACGCGGACGGCGCCGCCTACACCCGCACCACCGGCCACTGGTACTACGTCACCGGCGTCGACGTGCGCGCCGTGAACCGCGGCACCGTGGTCGCCTTCGGCGACTCCCTCACCGACGGCAACGGCACCAGCATGGACGCCAACCACCGCTGGCCCGACCGCCTCGCGGAGCGCCTGCGGCCCTTGCGGGCCGGTGTCCTCAACGCCGGTATCTCCGGCAACCGGCTCCTGCTCGACAGCACCGGGGGCCCGGGGGCCCTCAGCCGCCTGGACGCCGACGGGCTCGACCGGAGCGGGGTGCGGACGCTGGTCGTCCTCGAAGGCATCAACGACATCAAGGGCACCCCGGAGGCCACGGACCCCGACGACCTCGTGCGGGCCTACCGGACCATCGTGGCCCGCGCCCACGAGCGGGGGATCAGGGTGGTCGGCGCGACCCTCACCCCCTACGAGGGGTACAGCGCGTACACCGACGCGCGCGAGGCCGTACGGCAGCGGGTGAACGCGCTGATCCGCACCGGACACGTCTTCGACGCGTACGTCGACTTCGACGCCGTCGTACGGGATCCGCAGCGGCCCGGCCGCATCCTGCCCGCCTACGACCCCGGCGACCACCTGCACTTCAACGACACCGGCACGCGCGCCCTCGCCGACGCCGTCCCGCTCGGCGAGCTGCTCTGAGCACGCGGCCGACGGACCATTCAACCGGCCCGGACCACCGCCGTCAGCCAGCCGGCCGCGACGAGCAGGCACGCGAAGAACTCGGCCAGGACGCTGGAGCCGCCCGCGTCCATCGTGGTGTGCAGGGCGGCCCACGCCTCCGCGTGCCGGCCGAGACGGAGGCGTTCGTGCAGGTAGATCCCGGCCATGAAACCGGGGATCGCGCCGAGCACGGGCAGCAGGACGAAGCCGAGGACGGCGCCGGTTCCCGCGTACACGGCCATCCGGGGGGTGGCACCGCTCGCCCGGAGCCGGCGCGGGGGCAGCGCCCAGCGGACCACCAGCGCCGCCAGCAGCACCACGGTCGCCCCGACCAGGACCGACCAGGCCACAGGGCGCGGGTCGTACAGCGCCCACCACAGCACCGCGGCCCACACCAGACCCGTCCCCGGCACCCCGGGCACCAGCACTCCGCACAGGCCGAGCACCAGCACCAGGCCGACCAGCAGGAGTTCCCCTGCTCCCATCTGCCCAGAGTGCCGGACGGCGGGAGGACACGCAGGTCGGTTCCGGGTCACCCGGCCGCGCTCGCGTCGGCCTCGGCCGGGCCCTGAAGCGTGCAAGATCACGTCGTCGCAGTGCCTTCGCACGGGAAACCGATGCGCCATTCACAGCGGACCGCCAGGAAGACCCGTCACAATCTGGCCTTCCGGCCGACGCCGTGGCGTTCGGCCGTGCGAACGGTGACCGACCCCATGACGCGCGTACGCGTCGGGGATCCGGGGCCGGTCACTCCGGTGTCGCCGGGTGGTTCTCCCGTGGGGGGTGGGATCACCCGGCGACTCGCACGTGTCAACATCGGCATCCACCCTTTCCTTGTACGGGTGTTCGGGATGTCCCTCGCCACGCCGTTCGAGACGGGGTCGGGTGCGGGATTTTCCCGATGCCCCGTTTTCATCCGGCCCGAGCGGTGGACAATTAGGGGCATGAGCCAGCCAGGGGGTAGGCCCACCCGTCACGACGACGACTGGTGGGGGCAGTTGTACGACGACTCCACCGAGGACACCGGGCCCACGGCCGCACCCGATTCCCTGGACGACCGTTTCGCCTCGGCGAAGAAGACGGTCGGGGGACGGCGGGGCGTCACCGCGGATCCGGCCGACGAGCCGCCACCGCCGACCGTGCCGGCCCAGCGGGCGCCCGTCGTGCCGGCTGTCCCGGCTGTCCCGGCTGTCCCGGCCGCACCGGCCGAGGACATCGGGGCCGCCGCGAAGAGCTGGCCGTGGGACGAGGAGGACCAGGAGCTGCTGGAGGCGGACGACGACGCCCCGGCGGACCCCTACCCCGCGACCCGCCCCGACCTGCCCGTGCCCCCGTACACAGCCGCTGCCGTCGCGGACACCCCGGACACCCCGGACATCTCGGCTGCCCTGTCCGTCCCGGCCGCCGCCTCGGCCTCCTCCGTGGACTACGTCGGCTCCGGACCGCCCACCTACGACGCCGAGCCCACCGCCCTGCCCGCCGCCGACCCCGACGAACTCGACGACCTGGTCTCCGACACCGTCCTGGACGGCGCCCGCTACGGCGCCTGCACCCTGCGGGCCGTCTCGCAGCGCGGCGACTCCGCCCGGTACCGGGGCGAGCCGCGCCGTGACGCCCTGCTCACCGCCCGCTTCGGGGCCGGCGAACAGGCCCTGGTCCTGGTCGCGATGGCCACCGGCGCCCGGGCCACCCCCGGCGCGCACCGGGCCGCCGCCGAACTGTGCCGGTTGATCGCCCGGGCCGTCGGCCGCAGCCACCAGCGGCTCACCGAGGACATCCGGGCCGCCCGGCGCGGCGACCTCAAGTCCGGCCTGCACCGGCTCACCGACCGCAGCCTCGGCAAGCTCCGCACCAGCGCCGCCGAACAGGGCATCGCCCCCGAGGAGTACGCGGCCAGCCTGCGCTGCCTCCTGCTCCCCGCCCACCCCCAGTGCCGTACCCGGGTCTTCTTCGGCGTCGGCGAGGGCGGGCTGTTCCGGCTGCGGGGCGGCGAGTGGCAGGACATCGAACCGCGCGTCGACACCGACAGCGCCGGTGAACCCGTGCTCGGCTTCGGCTCGCTGCCCTCCGAGACCCCGCAGGGCGACCGGCTCACCATGGACCTCGGCATCCCGACCCCGCCGAGCCCCTACGAACCGGCCCCCGAGCCGCCCCGCGACCCGTTCCTGTTCCGGGCCTCGGTAGCCCGCCCGGGTGATGCCCTCGTGATGTGCACGGGCGGCCTCGCCGAACCGCTGCGCGGCGAGCCCGCGCTCTGCGCCTACCTGGCCAGGCGCTGGTCCGGCCGCACCCCGCCGGGCCTCGCCGCGTTCCTCGCGGACGCCCAGGTCCGGGTCAAGGGGTACGCCGACGACCGTACGGCGGCGGCCGTCTGGGAGGCGTGAGCGCGGCCTCTGTGGATACATGGAAGGGCATCGTGGGGGAAGCCGGAGATCCGCGCAGCCGAAGGGTGCCCGACCGCCATGGCCAAGCAGAACGTCGCCGAACAGTTCGTCGACATCCTCGTCCGCGCCGGGGTGCGCCGCCTCTACGGCGTCGTCGGCGACAGCCTCAACCCGGTCGTGGACGCCGTCCGCCGCAACTCCGCCATCGACTGGATCCACGTCCGCCACGAGGAGACCGCCGCCTTCGCGGCCGGCGCCGAGGCCCAGATCACCGGCACGCTGGCCGCCTGCGCCGGCTCCTGCGGCCCGGGCAACCTGCACCTCATCAACGGCCTGTACGACGCCCACCGCTCGATGGCCCCGGTGCTCGCCCTCGCCTCGCACATCCCGTCCAGCGAGATCGGTCTCGGCTACTTCCAGGAGACCCACCCCGACCGGCTCTTCCAGGAGTGCAGCCACTACAGCGAGCTGATCTCCAACCCGCAGCAGATGCCCCGCCTCCTCCAGACCGCCATCCAGCACGCGGTGGGCCGCAGCGGGGTGAGCGTCGTCTCGCTGCCCGGTGACATCGCCGACCGGCCCGCCCCCGAGCAGTCCGCCTCGGCCGCCATCGTCACCTCACGGCCCACCGTCCGCCCCGGCGACGCCGAACTCGACAAGCTCGTCGCGATGATCGACGCGGCGGACAAGGTCACCCTGTTCTGCGGCAGCGGCACGGCCGGCGCCCACGCGGAGGTCATGGAGCTGGCGGAGAAGGTCAAGTCCCCGGTCGGGCACGCCCTGCGCGGCAAGGAGCACATCCAGTACGACAACCCCTACGACGTCGGCATGAGCGGGCTGCTCGGCTACGGCGCCGCCTACGAGGCCACCCACGAGTGCGACCTGCTGATCCTGCTCGGCACCGACTTCCCGTACAACGCCTTCCTCCCCGACGACGTGCAGATCGTCCAGGTCGACGTCCGCCCCGAGGTGCTGGGCCGCCGCTCCCGCCTCGACCTCGCGGTGTGGGGCGATGTGCGCGAGACGCTGCGCTGCCTGGTGCCCCGGGTCCGGGCCAAGGAGAACCGGCGCTTCCTCGACCGGATGCTGAAGAAACACGCGGACGCGCTCGAAGGGGTGGTGAAGGCGTACACGCGGAAGGTCGAGAAGCACGTCCCGATCCACCCGGAGTACGTGGCCTCGGTCCTCGACGAACTCGCCGACGACGACGCGGTGTTCACCGTCGACACCGGCATGTGCAACGTCTGGGCGGCCCGCTACATCTCGCCCAACGGCCGCCGCCGGGTCATCGGTTCCTTCTCGCACGGCTCGATGGCCAACGCGCTGCCGATGGCGATCGGCGCCCAGTTCACCGACCGGCGCCGGCAGGTCGTGTCGATGTCCGGGGACGGCGGATTCGCCATGCTGATGGGCGACTTCCTGACCCTGGTCCAGTACGACCTGCCGGTGAAGGTGGTCCTGTTCAACAACTCGGCGCTGAGCATGGTCGAGTTGGAGATGCTGGTCGCGGGACTGCCTGCGTACGGCACCGCCAACACCAACCCCGACTTCGCCGCCGTGGCCCGGGCCTGCGGTGCCTACGGGGTGCGGGTCGAGAAGCCGAAGCAGCTCGCCGGCGCGCTCAAGGACGCCTTCAGCCACAAGGGCCCGGCCCTGGTCGACGTCGTCACCGATCCCAACGCGCTCTCCATCCCGCCGAAGATCAGGGCCGAGATGGTCACCGGGTTCGCGCTCTCCGCGTCCAAGATGGTCCTCGACGGCGGCGTGGGCCGGATGGTCCAGATGGCCCGCTCCAACCTGCGCAACGTGCCGCGGCCCTGACCGGAGGGCTTACTCAGTCGGTCGGCACCCACTGGCGGACGCCGTCGACGTTGCCGTACCAGTAGTGCGGCAGGCCCTTGATGGAGCTGGTGCGGAACGGCCGGCCGTGGTCGTCGATCCGGACCGTGCCGCTGCGGCCCTGTGACGACCAGTCGAGTTCGAGGTACCAGCGGCAGTCGCAGCCCACGGTGCTCGCCTCGACGCGCAGCACCTCGGGGTCGGTGGCGGAGACCCGGTAGGGCAGGTGCATGGTCGAGACGGTCTGCCCGTCCGGTCCCGCACCGGCCACCGGACGCGCGATGGGGCGGTCCTTGTCCAGGTTCACGTCGAAGTAGCGGGGGGTGAGCCCGCCGCCGCAGCCGTCCGCCATGGAGTAGGCGATGCCGGGTGCGGGCGCCGTACGGCCGACGACGCGCACCCGCAGCGCCTCCAGGACGACCGCGGTGGACGAACGGCCCTGCACGGAGACCTCCACGATCGTGTTGCCGCCGTGCACCGCGCCCTGGGTGGCCGCCCAGGCGCCGGCGTCCTGCGGGGCGGGCGGCGGCGGGACCTGGGCCGGCTGCCTGTCGATGACGTAGTCGTGGTCGCAGCCCAGTTCCCAGAGCTGCGAGTTCGCGGTCCAGGCGAGGGGGACGGCGGTCGGGGCCGGGGAGCCGGGTGCGCCGCTGCCGGAGGTCGAGGAGGTCCTGTCCCCGCCCGACGCGGACACGGACGAGGAGGAGGACGAGGGGGACGACGAGGGCGACGGGGTGGCGGAGTCCGGCGCCGGACCGGTGGTACCGCTGCCGTGGCGCTGGGCGCCGCCGGCGGCGGTGGTGGCGGAGGGGCCGGGATCCCGGGCCGCGTTGCCCGTGCCCTGCCGGTCGTCCGGGAGGGCGGCCAGGGTGCCCAGGGTCGCCAGGAGCACGGTCGCCACGGCCGAGGCGGCCAGCGTGCGCCGCCGTCGGTACCAGGGGCGGGCGCCGGGGGCGGCTTCCGCCACGGAGGCCGTTTCCGCTAAGGGCTCCGCGGGTTTTGTGGCTTCCGCGGTTTCCGCGCGGGCTTCTGGGGCTGTGGTCTCCGCGGTTTCCGCCGCGCGTGGGCGCTGGCGTGCCGCCACCGCCCGCAGCCAGCGTTCGTGGAGTTCGTGCCGTTCCTGCGGTGTCGCCCCGCAGAACGCGGCCAGCCGTTCCACCGGAGCGAAGTCCAGCGGGACCGCCTCGCCCGCGCAGTAGCGATGCAGGGTGGAGGTGTTCATGTTCAGGCGGCGGGCCAGGGAGCCGTAGCTCCGGTCCGTACGGTCCTTCAACTGCCGCAGCAGCGCCGCGAACTCCTCGACGTCGTCGCGCACCGGCACCGTCCCCCGCTCGTCCGTATCCCAGGCACTCATATACCTGCACGTCAGCAGGGCTGGGATGGTTCCAGGGCGGCGAAACGGGCGGTGGCCGTTGCCGTTCGCCGAGGTGACGGCCGATGCTTCTGGTGGCCCTACGAGGACCGGGTCGTCCTCCCGTTCGGGGGACGGGAGGACGACCCCGCGCACCATCAGCGCACAGCATTCAGCACCCGGAACACACAGCGCACAGCGCACAGTTCACACAGAACACGGGGAACAGACATGAGCAGCAAGACCCGCGCCGTCCTGACCGCCGGCGTGCTCGCCGTGGCCCTCGGGCTCGGTGCCACCGCCCAGGCCTCGGCCGGCGCGCCGCGCAGCGTCGGCGGCGACCCGGCCGACAACATCAGCCGTATCGCCGACTTCTACGGCGCCTACATCGACGCGGAGAGCGACCCGGACGGCAGCGGTGACCTGCCCACCGCGCTGCGCGCCTACTACATCGCCCCGAGCTACCTGAAGAAGCTGGAGGCCTGGGAGGGCCGGGAGCACGCGGACGGGGTGCTGCGGGCCCAGAGCACCCCGATCAAGTGGAAGGTGACGGACAACGGGACGGCGGACCACACGGAGGCCGTCATCACCCTCACCTGGAGCCGCCACACCAGCACGAAGCTGATCGTCGACATGACCCGTTCCACCCACAAGATCATTCACATCGGCACCACCGGCCTCGGGGGCAAGTAGCCGGAAGGACAGGTTTCGGCCAGGTTCGCCGGTGCCGCTGACCGCGTGAAACAGCTCGGGGGGTTGCGGGCGGGGCTGAATCACGCCGGGTCCGCGGCACCCTTGGCGCGTACGGGGCGGTCCGGGCGACGACGTACGGGCCGGAGCGGGCCCGGGACATGGCCGAACACCCGGTCGTCATCGGCGTGACATGACTGGCCCGTGCCCGAGCGGGCATGGATCCCCGTGAACGTGTTCGATCAGGAGGGGATCCGGCAAACAGCGTGCGGGCGGGGGTCATGAACAGTCAGGCACGAGGGGGCGGTCCCGTGGCCATCGGGGCCTCCTCGGCGCAGACCGCGGGGGAAGAGACCGACACGACGGAACGGGGAAACCCGTCGCAGCTCATGCGCCGGCTGGGACGGTCGGACCTGCGGGCGGTGCCCGAGGCGCGCAGGGAACTGCGTGAACTGCTGCGGCACTGGGGGCGGCCCGGCCGCTCCGAGATCGCGGAGCTGCTCACCAGCGAGCTCGTCACCAACGCGCTCGTCCACACCGACCGGGAGGCGGTCCTGACGGCCGTCGTGGAACCGGGCCAACTGCGGGTGGAAGTGCGGGACTTCGTGGCCCGCAGGCCACGGATGTGTGCCCCTGGCAGCGACACCGGCGACGGCACGCACGGCCGGGGCCTGGTGCTGGTCGACGCCTTCGCCGACGCGTGGGGCGTCCAGCCGCACGAGGTCGGCAAGTCGGTCTGGTTCGAACTGGACGCGGAGGCCGCCTAGGGGTGTGGACGACCGGACACAACGGGACGGGGGCGTGACCCTGAAGGTCACGCCCCCGTCCCGAGGTGCCGTACGGCAGCAGTCGGTCAGCCGAACTGCTGCTCAAGGTCCTTGAGCTTGCGCTCCAGGGAGTCGAGGCGCGGGAGCGCCATTGTGTCGTCCTCCGCGGTCAGGTCGACCGTGATCGGGTCAGACCCTTTGCGGACTGGCTGGAGGGAGGGCCGCTGGCGTACGGGCAGCTGCTCCGGCGCCGATATGGCAGGCTCCGCAGTGGGCTGGGAGGCACGCTCCACCTGGTGCTGCACCTCGTCCTGCCGGCCACGTCCGACGAAGCCGCGGTGGCCCCGGCTTATCGCCTTGAGCTGGGCCCGCTCCAGACGGTCCTGCTCGCGGCGGCGCAGCCGGTTCGCCTCCTTCTGCCGCTTGTCCTCACGCACCTCGTCGACCGCCTCGTCCAGGCTGCGCACGCCCTCGAGGAGCATCAGCGACCAGGCCTTGTAGGTCTCGCGGGGGGCGCGCAGCCAGCGGACGATACGGATCTGCGGCAGCGGACGCGGAACCAGGCCCTGCTCGCGCAGCGCGGCCTTGCGGGTCTGCTTCAGCGCACGGTCGAAGAGGACGGCCGCGGACAGCGACATGCCGGCGAAGAACTGCGGAGCGCCCGCGTGGTCGACGCCCCTGGGCGCGTGCACCCAGTTGAACCAGGCCGCGGCACCCGCGAAGGTCCACACGAGTATCCGGGAGCCGAGGGCCGCGTCACCGTGGCTCGCCTCGCGCACCGCGAGGACGGAGGAGAACATCGCCGCGCCGTCCAGACCGAACGGCACGAGGTACTCCCAGCCGTCGGAGAGGCCGAGGTTCTCCTGGCCGAAGCCGACCAGTCCGCGGAACGAGAGGGCCGCCGCGACCGACGCGGAGGCGAACAGGAGCGCGTAGGAGACGGTGCCGTATATGGCTTCCTTGCGCCGCCGGCGCTCCTCGCTGCGCTCCCACGAGTCGTCCTTCGCGTGCTCCCCGCCGGACCGCTTGGAGCGCGCGAGCACCGCCACCGCGACCAGCATGCCCAGGAGCAGTACGGCGCCGGGAAGCAGCCAGTTCAGCGATATGTCGGTCAGTCTCATCTAGGGGTCCCTTGCATTGGGATAGGGCGTATCGCCCGCCATAGTGGCCCAATCCCACTGGCCCTCAGGGGGTTTCGGGGCAAGAGGCCGCCAAGGAAGTGCAAGGGGATGCCCCAGGGCGGCATTCTGCTCGAACTGCCGCGTGAGGGGCGGGAGTTGAGTTCGAGTAAGACTACCCATACGGGTGGTTCCTGGGAAAGTTCCTGCGGCAAGTGAGGAAGTTGTGAATTCCCTGTAGGCGCAGGAGTGATCTTGCCACCCGTGATCCTAGTGGATGCCGGGGAGTGCCGTGACCCGGGGGTGGGTGCCGCGGGCGGACTGAGGCCGGCTCAGGCCGCCGCTGCCGCAGCGAGTTTGGCGATCCTGACGTCGTCGCAGGTCCGCGGGCAGGTGGCGCAGGTGTCCTCGGGGCGCAGCGTGTAGTACATGCAGCAGCTGGCCCGGTCCCGGGTGGGCAGCGGCTCCCCGGCCGGTCCCGACAGCACCCGGAACGCGGCCGAACCGACGTACGGCTTGGTCGCGCCCGGCAACAGCTGTTCGAGTTCGCGTACGGCCCGCGCCTCGTCCCCGAGCAGCCCGGCGATGTACCAGAGCCCCTCGACGACCTCGTCCGTCGCCATGCCCCACAGCGCCCGCCCGCGCCGCCGCATCCGCGGCCCGAAGCCCCCGAGGACCGGCTCCAGGTGCTCGGCGACGGCCGCCCGCACCTCCGCCCGCAGCGCCTCCTCGCCGGCCACGACGACCGCGCCGGGCAGCGCCGCCGCCGGGTCCCCCGGGAGGCAGGCGAAGGAGGCGATCCGTACGGCCATCCGGCCCGCCGTGCGGTCGTACGACACCTCGGTCGCGGGGAGGCGGGGGACCCGGCGGTCCAGGAACCAGGGGAGGGTGATCAGGAGGCAGGCGGCCCAGCCGTAGCGGTGCAGGCCGAAGGTGGCGACCACGTCGGGGCGGGCCGGCTTGCCCTCGTCCCGCAGGATCTGGTCCTCGTCCCAGGCCAGGAAGGCGTCCAGGGCGGCGCCGCCCGCCGCCAGCTCGGCGGCGCCGACCCAGCCGCCGCCCCGGGGTGCCGGGTCGCCCGGCCCCAGCTCCGTGACCGTCAGGTCCGGGCAGACCTCGGTGAGGCGCGCGTAGGCCGCGGAGACGGCGGAGGCGACGGAGACGGGGGAGGGCATGGGCTACCGCCGATCGGGTCCGGGCCGACTGTCAGATAAGTAAGCCTTACCTTACCCAGCCGTTCGGAAATTTGAACCAGCGCCTTGTGCGCCTAAGGTGCTTGACGGACAAGTAACAACCCGCCGTTAATGACCCAAGTGCCGACGAGCCGGAGGAGGACCCGTGAACCAGCGCGCGCACGCGGCTCCCGCCGGGACGGCGAGGGTGCCGGCGCAGTCGCGGTCCGAGGAGTCGGCCCGGGAGGCACCCGGTTTCCCCGCCGGCCCGTCGGCCGCCCGGGGTGAGCACACCCACGGCGAACGGCCGATCCCGCAGCCCAGGCCCGCCGTGCAGCGGGCTTCCGTACGCGGACAGATCCTCGACGCGCTGCGTACCGCCCTGGTCGGCGGGGAGCTGGCGCCCGGTGAGGTCTACTCGGCACCGGCACTGGGGGAGCGGTTCGGGGTCTCGGCGACCCCGGTGCGCGAGGCGATGCAGCAGCTCGCGCTGGAGGGCGCGGTCGAGGTCGTCCCCAACCGCGGGTTCCGGGTCGTCGAGCGGGGCGCCCGCGAGCTCGCGGAACTCGCCGAGGTACGGGCGCTGATCGAGGTACCGGTGATGCTGCGGCTGGCGCGCAGCGTACCGGCCGAACGGTGGGCCGCGTTGCGGCCGCTCGCCGAGGAGTCGGTGCGGGTGGCGGCGACGGGGTGCCGGGCGACGTACGCGGAGGCCGACCGGGCCTTCCACCGGGCGGTACTCGCCCTCGCGGGCAACGAGCAGCTGGTGCAGATCGCGGAGGACCTGCACCGGCGGGCGCTGCCGCTGCGCGGGGCCCGGGCCGAGCTGATGGCGGACGCGGCCGAGCATGCGGCGTTGCTGGAGGCGTTGGTGTCGGGGGAGCTGGACGCGGTGCGGAGGCTGGTGGCCGGGCATTTCGCCGCCGCGGGCTGACAGGGGGAGGGTGTTTACGCGGCCTCGCGCCGTAGGGGTGGCCGGTCGGCGGCCGGGTGCGGGTGCGTCGTGGCTGGTCGCGCAGTTCCCCGCGCCCCTTGCGGGGCTGCTCGGCTGCGGGCAGCCGGTTCGCCGCGGGCCGGCGGGGGCTGGTCGCGCAGTTCCCCGCGCCCCTGAAAACATAGCTGCGGGCAGGCGTGCCGCAGGGCGGCACGGGTGGGCGCGGCGGCACCCGGCAAGCGCCGGTGAGCGTCCCCACCCCCGCCCCAGCTCAGTGGTACGCGCCGTGCCACGCGGCCTTCGCGCCCGAGTCGCCTATCCGGTAGACGTCGACGACCGCACCGGCCGCCACGGCCACCGACAGCACGCCCACGGCGATCCGCACCGGCAGGGCCGTCCGGCGACCGCCCCCGCCGGGAGCCCGCTCAGGGCCGCCCCGTCGCGTCGCCCACCACACCACCGTGGCCAGCACGAACAGCCCCAGGGCCCACGGCAGGAGCCCGTCACCCAGTTCCGTGTGCCGCCGGACCAGGGTGTCCTCGGTCACGTGCCGCTCCAGCCACTCGCCGGCCTGCGTCGTCAGCGGCACGCTGACCAGGGCGGCGAACGCGAGCACGGGCAGCAGCACGCCCAGCCGCCGGGCGGCCCGCGGCCACAGCGCGGCGGCCACCAGGGCGAGTGCGGTCAGCGGAACCAGGACGACGACGATGTGGACCAGCAGGACATGGGCCGGCAGCCCGTTGACGGTGCTCATGGCGAAGCGCTCCTGAGAGGGTCGGGGCGCGCCACGCTGCGACAGCAGACTCTCAGTTTCCTCTGAGCCCGGTCTCAGGCGGACGCCGCTCCCGGCGCGGGCGGTGTCAACTGCCGCGCCAGCCAGGTGGGGACTCCGCCCAGCAGACGGAACAGCCGTCCCGCCTCCTCGCGCAGCCGGGACGCCTCCGGCTCGGACTCCGTGTCGGCGAGGGAGGCGAGCGCCGGAGCCGTGCCCACCAGGTAGCCCAGTTCCTCCCGGATCCGCAGGGACTCCGCGAAGCCGTGCCGCGCCTCCGCCAACTCCCCGTCCCGCAGCGCCAGTCCGGCCAGATGCCGCCAGGTGAAGGAGAGCAGGAGCGGGTCGCCGTGGGCGGTGGCGGCGGCGTGCGCGCGGCGGTAGGCGGCGCGGGCCGCCTGCGGGGAGCGGGTCAGGTTCTCCGCCAGCAGGCCCCGGCGGAAGTCCAGCAGCGCCCGGCCCGGCGCCCCCGGCGGGATCAGCGCCGCCGCCCTCCCGAGCGCGGCCCGTGCCTCGTCCGCCCGGTCGCGGACGCCGTGCAGAGTGGCCGCGTAGGCGAGTTGGCCGCGTTCGCAGGCCGCCGCGCCCCGCTCCTCGTCGGTCCGGGCCACCGCCTCCGCCGTCCGCAGCGCGTCCTCGGCCTCCTCCCAGCTCCCCTCGGTGTACAGACACCGCTCGACCATCAGCCCCGCCCGCTGCAGGGTGTACGCCGGCGTGTCCGACGGCAGCAGAGCCGCCGCGTCGGCCCAGCAGGCCCGCGAGCGCAGCCGCCACACCGCGGTCTGGAGCGGATCGTCACCGTCGTTCGTTCCGTTCCCAGACATGGCGGAATACGCCACGTTGCCCTCCCCTAGCGCGCCGTCGAGCAGTGAAGTGGTGGCCGCATTCCAGCACCGATCGCCGCGCGGGGCCAAGAGGGTGGGTGAATAATTTCACAAAGTCGTGGGACGGCGACGGCACTTGGCACGAGCCGGTCGCACCCCCGCGTGACCTCAGCTCATCCGCAATGCCAAGAAGAAATCGAGTTTGTCCTCCAGCCGGGACAGGTCCCGGCCCGTCAACTGCTCGATCCTCCCCACGCGATAGCGCAGCGTGTTGACGTGCAGGTGGAGACGGGTGGCGCAACGGGTCCAGGAGCCGTCGCAGTCGAGGAACGCCTCCAGGGTCGGGATCAGTTCGGCCCGGTGACGGCGGTCGTAGTCGCGCAGCGGATCCAGCAGGCGGGCGGTGAAGGCGCGACGGACGTCGTCGGGGACGAACGGGAGCAGCAGGACGTGCGAGGCCAGCTCCTGGTGACCGGCCGCGCAGACCAGGCCCGGGCGGGCCGCCGCCACCCGGCGGGCGTGCCGGGCCTCCTCCAGCGCGCCGCGCAGCCCCTCCGCCGAGTGCACGGCCGCGCTGACGCCGAGGGTGACCCGGCCGTCGTCGTCGAGACCCGCCGCGAGCGGGCCCCGTACGGCCTCCAGGAGGGCGTCGGCGTGGATGCCGGACTCGGAGCCGTCGTGCTCGGCGGTGACGGCGGGCAGCGGCACCAGGGCGACCGCCTCGTCGCCGGTGTGTGCCACCGCTATCCGGTCGGAGGGCTCCGGGCCGGTCGCCTGCGGGTCGACCAGGATCTCCTCCAGGAGGGACTGCGCGACCGGGCCGCCCTCGACCTCCCCGCCGTCCCACTCGACCCGGGCCACGACCACCTGCCAGTGCGGGGCCGCCCCGAGCCCGGGCAGCAGGACCGGCGCGGCCACCCGCAGCCGGGCCGCGATCTCGGCCGGGGCCGCGCCCGTCTGCACCAGCTCCAGCACCTCCTGCGCGAGCCTGCGCCGCACCGTGCGGGCCGCGTCCCGGCGGTCCCGCTCCACGGCGATCAGCTGGGTGACGCCCTGGAGCAGGTCCAGCCGCTCCTCGGGCCAGTCGCCCGCGTCCGCCTCCACCGCGAGCAGCCAGTCCGACAGGACGGTCTCCCGTACGTCCCGCGCGCCCTGCGCGGAACGGCCGCTGGAGCGGATCGGGAACAGGGAGTAGGTCGTGCCGTCGAGCAGCACGCGGTACGGGCCGCGGCGGCCGGTGCGGGTGGCGGCCAGGTGCTCGGCGGCAAGACCGGCGCAGGCCCCGGCGGGCAGTGCGGGCCCCGACACCTTGGAGCCCGCGATCAGACGACCCGCCGGGGACAGCACCCAGGCACGCAGGTCCAGGTCGGAACCGAGCAGGTCGAGGACCACGTCCGGGCCGCCGCCCGCCGGGCCCGAGGTCATCATCCGCCGGTGCCGGTCCACCACGGCCGCCAGATCCCCGGCGCGCTCGCCGCTGACCTGCCGTACGACGTGCTCGGTGATCGTCGCGAACGCCACCGACTCGTGGACCGCGAAGAGCGGCAGGCGGTGGCGCGCGCAGGCCGCGGCCAGGTCGTCCGGGACGTCGCCCAGCTCCGCCTCGCCGGCCGCCAGCGCGACCACCCCGGCCTGCACCAGCAGTCGTACGAACGGCTCGGAGTCCGCCGCGTCCCGGCGCCACGCCAGACCCGTCAGCACCAGCTCGCCGCCGGACAGGTAGCGGCTCGGGTCGCGCAGGTCGGTGGTCATCACCCCGCGCACGGTACGGTCCAGCTCGTCCTCGCCGCCGAGCAGCCGCAGGCCCAGCGCATCGGTGTCCAGCAGTGCGCGCAGCCGCATCTCGTCGCCGCCGTTCTGTGTCTAGAAATCTACGATGAATCTTGAAGGGTCACGGGGAAGGCACCCGGCGGGCACCCCCGCGGGCCGTCACCAAGGGCTGCCGGGCCGCAACCGGTGGTCGCCAGGGCGTTTCCTGCGTTTCCACAGGAAAACCAAGAGGTTACTGATGACCTCCGTTCATACGAATCTACAAGATGCCCGTGCTGGCCAGCCAACTCCTTCATGGTTTCAGTGACTGACCCCGCTGGAGTAAGGGGCGGTGTACTGACGTCATTCCGCGTTAACAGGACATGAACGAGCCGGGCCCGCCGCACACGGATTGGCTCAATCCGCACGACTCACGAGACTCACGAGACGGAGAAGAGAGCCGGTCATGGACTTCCTTCGCCCCGCCAGCTGGGAGGAGGCGCTCGCCGCGAAGGCCGAGCACCCCACCGCAGTGCCGATCGCGGGTGGCACCGATGTGATGGTCGAGATCAACTTCGACCACCGCCGGCCCGAGTACCTCCTCGATCTCAACCGCATCGGCGATCTCTACGCATGGGAGGTCGGCGAGGAGAGCGTACGGCTCGGCGCCTCCGTCCCGTACACCCGCATCATGGAGAACCTCCGCGCCGAACTGCCCGGTCTCGCCCTCGCCTCGCACACCGTCGCCTCCCCGCAGATCCGCAACCGCGGCGGCGTCGGCGGCAACCTCGGCACCGCCTCCCCGGCCGGCGACGCCCACCCCGCACTGCTCGCGGCCGGCGCCGAGGTCGAGGCCGAGTCGGTGCGCGGCACCCGGCTCATCCCCATCGACGACTTCTACACCGGCGTCAAGCGCAACGCCCTCGCCCCCGACGAACTGATCCGCGCGGTGCACGTGAAGAAGGCCGAAGGACCACAGCAGTACTCCAAGGTCGGCACGCGCAACGCCATGGTGATCGCCGTGTGCGCCTTCGGGCTCGCCCTGCACCCCCGGACGCGGACCGTGCGGACCGGGATCGGCTCGGCCGCCCCGACGCCCGTACGGGCGAAGACCGCCGAGGACTTCCTGAACGCCGCGCTCGACGAGGGCGGCTTCTGGGACAACGGGAAGATCATCACCCCGTCCGTCGCCAAGCAGTTCGCGGACCTGTGCGCCGCCGCCTGCAACCCGATCGACGACGTCCGCGGCACCGCGAGCTACCGCCGCCACGCGGTCGGCGTGATGGCCCGCCGCACGCTCACCTGGACCTGGGAGTCGTACCGCGGCACCACTTTTCAGAAGGGGAGTGTCGCCTGATGCGCGTCAACTTCACCGTCAACGGACGTCCGCAGGAAGCCGACGACGTCTGGGAGGGCGAGTCCCTGCTGTACGTGCTGCGGGAACGGCTCGGCCTGCCCGGCTCCAAGAACGCCTGCGAACAGGGCGAGTGCGGGTCCTGCACGGTACGGCTCGACGGCGTGCCCGTGTGCTCCTGCCTGGTCGCGGCGGGGCAGGTGGAAGGACGGGAGGTCGTCACCGTGGAGGGGCTGGCGGAGTTCGCGGAGCGGCGGGCCTGCGGGGGCGCGCCGTGCGACAGCACCGGTGCCATGTCCCATGTCACGCGTGACAGCTCACAGAGCTGGCAGCCCAAGCCCCCCGCCGACTCCCAGACCGGCGAACGCACCCGGCTCTCCCCCGTCCAGCAGGCCTTCATCGACGCCGGCGCCGTCCAGTGCGGCTTCTGCACCCCCGGTCTCCTGGTCGCCGCCGACGAGATGCTGGAGCGCAACCCCAACCCGAGCGACGCGGACATCCGCGAGGCGCTCTCGGGCAACCTGTGCCGCTGCACCGGCTACGAGAAGATCATGGACGCGGTCCGCCTCGCGGCCGCCCGGCAGGGAGAGGCGGTCTGACCCGGATGCCCTCCAACAGCGCCCCCCTCGGCACCCCCACCAAGGTCACCCAGGGCTCCCAGACCCGGGGCGGCATCGGCGAGTCCACGCTCCGCCCGGACGGCACCCTCAAGGTCACCGGCGAGTTCGCGTACTCGTCCGACATGTGGCACGAGGACATGCTCTGGGGCCAGATCCTCCGCTCCACGGTCGCGCACGCCGAGATCGTGTCCATCGACACCGGCGAGGCCCTCGCCCAGCCCGGCGTCTACGCCGTCATGACCTACGACGACCTGCCCACCGAGGTGAAGAACTACGGCCTGGAGATCCAGGACACCCCGGTCCTCGCGCACGGCAAGGTACGCCACCACGGCGAGCCGGTCGCGATCGTCGCCGCCGACCACCCGGAGACCGCCCGCCGGGCCGCCGCCAAGATCAAGGTCGAGTACCGCGAGCTGCCCGTCATCACCGACGAGGCCTCCGCCACCGCCCCGGACGCGATCCACGTCCACGAGAACCGCGACGACCACCACATCGGCCACGTCCCGCACCCCAACATCGTGCACCGCCAGCCGATCGTCCGCGGCGACGCCGACGAGGCCGCGAAGCGCGCCGACGTCATCGTCAAGGGCGAGTACTACTTCGGCATGCAGGACCAGGCCTTCCTCGGCCCCGAGTCCGGCCTCGCGGTCCCCGAGGAGGACGGCGGCGTCCACCTCTACATCGCCACCCAGTGGCTCCACAGCGACCTGCGCCAGATCGCCCCGGTGCTCGGCCTCCCCGAGGACAAGGTGCGGATGACGCTGTCCGGCGTCGGCGGCGCGTTCGGCGGTCGCGAGGACCTGTCGATGCAGATCCACGCCTGCCTGCTGGCGCTGCGCACCGGCAAACCGGTCAAGATCGTCTACAACCGCTTCGAGTCCTTCTTCGGCCACGTCCACCGCCACCCGGCCCGCCTCTACTACGAGCACGGGGCCACCCGCGAGGGCAAGCTGACGCACGTCAAGTGCCGGATCGTGCTCGACGGCGGCGCGTACGCCTCCGCCTCCCCGGCCGTGGTCGGCAACGCCTCCTCGCTCGGCATCGGGCCCTACGTCGTCGACGACGTCGAGATCGAGGCCATCGCCCTCTACACCAACAACCCGCCCTGCGGCGCGATGCGCGGCTTCGGCGCGGTCCAGGCGTGCTTCGCCTACGAGGCTCAGATGGACAAGGTCGCCAGGCAACTCGGCATGGATCCGGTGGAGTTCAGGAAGCTGAACGCCATGGAGCAGGGCACGATCATGCCGACCGGGCAGCCGGTCGACTCGCCCGCCCCGGTCGCCGAACTCCTGCGCCGGGTCACCGCGATGCCCCTGCCGCCGGAGCGCCAGTGGGAGAGCAGCGAGGGCGCGGACGTACGGCAGCTGCCCGGCGGTCTGTCCAACACCACGCACGGCGAAGGCGTCGTACGCGGCATCGGGTACGCGGTCGGCATCAAGAACGTCGGTTTCTCCGAGGGCTTCGACGACTACTCGACCGCGCGGGTGCGCGTGGAGGTGGCCGGCGGCGAGCCGGTGGCCACCGTGCACACCGCGATGGCGGAGGTCGGGCAGGGCGGCGTCACCGTCCACGCGCAGATCGCCCGGACCGAGCTGGGCGTCGCCCAGGTGACCATCCACCCCGCCAACACCGAGGTGGGCTCGGCCGGTTCGACCTCGGCCTCCCGGCAGACGTACGTCACCGGCGGTGCCGTGAAGAACTCCTGCGAGCTGGTCCGGGAGAAGGTCCTGGAGCTGGGCCGCCGCAAGTTCGGCACGTACCACCCGGCCTGGGCCACCGCCGAACTGCTCCTGGAGGGCGGCAAGGTCGTCACCGACGGCGGCGAGGTCCTCGCCGACCTGGTGGACGTCCTCGGCGACGAGGCCGTGGAGATCGAGGCGGAGTGGCGGCACCGGCCGACCGTCCCCTTCGACCTGCACACCGGACAGGGCAACGGCCATGTCCAGTACAGCTTCGCCGCCCACCGCGCGGTCGTCGAGGTCGACACCGAACTGGGCCTGGTCAAGGTGATCGAGCTGGCCTGCGCCCAGGACGTCGGCAAGGCGCTCAACCCGCTCTCCGTCGTCGGCCAGATCCAGGGCGGTACGACCCAGGGCCTGGGCATCGCGGTGATGGAGGAGATCATCGTCGACCCGAAGACCGCGAAGGTCAGGAACCCGTCCTTCACGGACTACCTGATCCCGACCATCCTCGACACGCCGACCATCCCGGTCGACGTCCTCGAACTCGCCGACGACCACGCCCCGTACGGGCTCCGCGGCATCGGCGAGGCGCCGACCCTGTCCTCGACCCCGGCGGTCCTCGCGGCGATCCGCAACGCGACCGGCCTGGAGCTGAACAGGACACCGGTCCGCCCGGAACACCTGACGGGCAACGCGTAACACCGCCAACGGCACCCGGCGCCGGGCAACCTGCCCAACCCCCGGCGCCGAACCCACAAGCGTGCACCTCCGGGCCGTCCCCCGGGTCATGCACTTCCCAAATCCCGCGTACCGCCGAAGGCATCGGCGGGCGCGGGGGCCCCTGTGAACCTTGGGAGACGGCACCATGACCCAGCAGTCACTCGAACCCAGGGCGACGGCCGAAGACGCGGGGGAAGGCCCCCGCGTCCCGGCCGGACGGTCCTGGCTCGACCGGTACTTTCACATATCCCTGCGGGGATCGAGCGTCGCGCGTGAAGTGCGCGGCGGCGTCACCACCTTCATGGCGATGGCGTACATCCTCCTGCTCAACCCCCTGATCCTGTCCGGCAAGGACGCCGCCGGCGACACCCTCGGCCAGAAGGCGCTGATCACCGCGACGGCGTTCGCGGCGGCCTTCACCACGCTGCTGATGGGCTTCGTCGGCAAGGTGCCCCTCGCGCTCGCCGCCGGCCTCTCCGTCTCCGGCGTGCTCTCCTCGCAGGTCGCCCCGCAGATGACCTGGCCGCAGGCGATGGGCATGTGCGTGATGTACGGCGTCGTCATCATGCTCCTGGTCGTCACCGGCCTGCGAGAGATGATCATGAACGCGATCCCGCTCGCGCTCAAACACGGCATCACCATGGGCATCGGCCTGTTCATCGCGCTCATCGGCTTCTACAAGTCCGGCTTCGTGCACCAGGGCAAGGCCACCCCGGTCACCCTCGGCCCCGCCGGCGAACTGTCCGGCTGGCCGGTGCTGCTCTTCGCCGGCACCCTGCTGCTGATCTTCATGCTCCAGGCCCGGAACATGCCCGGCGCCATCCTGATCGGCATCGTCGGCGGCACGGTGGTGGCCGCGGTCCTGAACGCGGCCGGGGTCATCGACCCCGGGCAGTGGGCCGGTGGCGCCGCCCCCGAACTGCACGGCTCCGCCGTCTCCATGCCGGACTTCTCGCTCTTCGGGCACGTCGAGTTCGGCGGCTGGGGCAAGGTCGGCGCGATGACCGTGGCGATGATCGTCTTCACTCTGGTGCTCGCCGGGTTCTTCGACGCGATGGCCACCATCATCGGCGTCGGCACCGAGGCGAAGCTGGCCGACGACAAGGGCCGGATGCCGGGCCTGTCCAAGGCGCTGTTCATCGACGGCGCGGGCGGCGCGATCGGCGGGGTCGCGGGCGGCTCCGGGCAGACCGTGTTCATCGAGTCGGCGACCGGCGTCGGAGAGGGCGCCCGTACGGGTCTGGCCTCCGTCGTCACCGGCCTGTTCTTCGCGGCCTGCCTGTTCTTCACCCCGCTCACCGCGATCGTCCCGCAGGAGGTCGCGTCGGCCGCCCTGGTGGTCATCGGCGCGATGATGCTGATGAACGCCCGGCACGTCGACTGGGCCGACCGGGCCACCGCCATTCCGGTGTTCCTGACGGTCGTTCTGATGCCGTTCACGTACACGATCACCACGGGTGTGGCCGCGGGTGTGATCTCGTACACCGCCATCAAGGCAGCTCAGGGCAGGGTGCGGGAGATCGGGGCATTCATGTGGGGGCTGACAGGGATCTTCCTGGTCTATTTCGCCCTCCATCCCATTGAGAGCTGGCTGGGCGTCCATTAGGAGCGTGGACGCTCCGCTGGGAGAGCCGTGACGGGCCCGTGGGTCGGGTGCGGGTCCGTCGTGGCCGGTCGCGCAGTTCCCCGCGCCCCTTACGGGGCGCCTGTCCCTGACCTTGTTCTAAGGAGACCGAGACATGCTGGACATCGCCGAGGAGCTGAACCGGTGGGTCGCGGACGGACGTGACTTCGCCGTGGCCACGGTGGTGGCGGTCGGGGGGAGCGCGCCGCGGCAGCCCGGTGCCGCCCTCGCCGTGGATGCCGAGGGGACCGCCGTCGGCTCGGTGTCCGGCGGGTGCGTGGAGGGTGCCGTGTACGAGCTGTGCCGGCAGGCGCTGGAGGACGGGGAGACCGTTCTGGAGCGCTTCGGGTACAGCGACGAGGACGCGTTCGCCGTCGGCCTGACCTGTGGCGGCGTCATCGACATCCTCGTCACCCCGGTCCGGGCGGACGACCCCGCCCGGCCGGTGGTCGCCGCCGCGCTGGCCGCCGCCGCGCGCGGGGCTGCGGCGGCCCTCGCACGGATCGTCACCGGGCCGGCGGAGCTGGTCGGCCGGGCCGTCCTGGTGGACGCCCACGGGGCCCACCAGGGCGGTTTCGGGGCCCATCCCGAGCTGGACCGTACGGTCGCCGCCGAGGCCGCCGCCTTCCTGGACGCGGGCCGCACCGGCACCCTGGAGATCGGAGAGCAGGGCTCTCGGTGCGGAGCGCCGCTCACGGTGCTGGTCGAGTCGTCGGTCCCGCCGCCCCGGATGATCGTCTTCGGTGCGATCGACTTCGCGTCCGCGCTGGTCCGGGTCGGCACGTTCCTCGGCTACCGGGTGACGGTGTGCGACGCACGCCCCGTCTTCGCGACGCGGAACCGCTTCCCGGAGGCCGACGAGATCGTCGTCGAGTGGCCGCACCGGTACCTGGAGCGCACGGAGGTCGACGGCCGTACCGTGCTGTGCGTCCTCACCCATGACGCCAAGTTCGACGTCCCGCTGCTCCGGCTCGCCCTGCGCCTCCCGGTCGCCTACGTCGGCGCGATGGGCTCCCGCCGCACCCACCTCGACCGCAACGAACGCCTGCGCCAGGTCGGCGTCACGGAACTGGAGCTGGCCCGCCTCCGGTCACCCATCGGCCTCGACCTCGGTGCCCGTACGCCCGAGGAGACCGCGCTGTCGATCGGGGCCGAGATCGTCGCGAACCGCCGGGGCGGCACCGGGATCTCCCTGACCGGCGCACACACCCCGATCCACCACGACACGACGACCTCACCGCTCCCGGCACGGCGCATCGGGTCGGTGGCCTAGTGCACCGCCGACGGTCACCTCGAAAATCACCGGTCAACGGCCTTTGACCCTTCGCCGTCCCCGGCCGCCGAGTAGCTTCTTGACTCTCACACCGTGTCAGGCGGTCGGCTCGGAGACATCATGTTCACCATCGGAGACTTCGCCCGGCACGGCCGCGTCTCGGTCCGGATGCTGCGTCACTACGACGCGACCGGACTGCTGCGCCCGGCTCACGTCGACCCCGCCAGCAGCTACCGCTACTACACCGCTGCCCAACTCGCGCGCCTCAACAGGATCATCGCGCTCAAGGACCTCGGATTCACTCTCCAGCAGGTCCAGGACATCGTGGACGAGAAGGTCGGCATCGAGGAACTGCGCGGCATGCTGCGGCTGCGGCGGGCCGAACTGGAGACGGCAATGGCTGCCGCGGGAGCACGGCTGGTCCAGGTCGAGGCGAGGCTCCGAGCGATCGAGAGTGAGGGGCACATGCCCACGAACGACGTCGTCATCAAGAGCGTCCCTTCCGTGCGGGTGGCGGAACTGACCGCGACCGCCGCGAGTTTCGGGCCCGCGGACATCGGCCCGGTCATCGGGCCGCTCTACGACGAGCTGTTCCGGCGCCTGGGCTCGGCGGGTGTCACCCCCACGGGCCCGGGCGTCGCGTACTACGAGGACGCCCCCGAGGGCGGCGGCAGGATCGGCGTCCACGCCGCCGTCCAGGTCTCCGCCCCTCTCCAGGACGGCGCCTTCCGGATCCTCGACCTGCCGTCCCTCGGCCAGGCGGCGACCATCGTGCACCGCGGTTCGATGGACGGCGTGCTCCCCACCGCCCAGGCTCTGGCCCGCTGGATCGACGCCCACGACTACCAGTCGACCGGATACCCGCGCGAGATCAATCTGGAGTGCCCGGAAAATCGTGACGACTGGGTGACGGAACTGCAGGTACCGGTGGTCCGGGCCTGATCGATCGCGCCGCGGCCTGGCAGGTGTCGCGTTCGGGCAGCGGCTTCGGGACCGGACAGCCGTGGGTGTCGGCCGCCGGTACGCCGACGGCCGGTGGGATGAACGCGGCTCCCCCCGTCACGGCCGCCGGAGGAGTGAGTTGACCGCCCGTCCGAACACCGCGCGGGACGTCCGGCGCACCAGCGGGTCGAAGAGCGAGGGCAGGCCCCGGATCCGCAGTTCCTCGTGCCAGACCACCCGGGTACGGCCGCCGGGCCCGGGGTGCACCTCCAGCTCGGCCCAGCCGAGCACCACCTTGCCGTGCTTGACCAGACGGCACCGGCCGGAGCCGCCGTCCACCGGGGGCTCCCAGACGGTCACCTCCATGGGATCGTCGAACGACAGGGGCCCGAACCCGGAACGGGCGACGAAGACCGTGCCCTCGTGGGTCGGGGGATCGGTGAGCACGGTGACCCGGGTCAGCGGGACCACGTCGGCATGCCGGGACCACTCCGTGAGCCGGCGCCAGGCCTCGTCGATCGGCAGCGGAGCCGTCCGCTGGAGGAGGAAGTTGACCACGGCACGATCGTAGGGAACCGACCACTGTGCGCGGGTCGCACACGGGATGTTCACATGAACGCCAGATTCGTCCAACCCGGGCCGGAGCCGGTCCCGGCCCCGTACGATTCGCGCCATGGCGGGCGAACCGCCTGCCTTCACGGGGAGTTGGTCAACATGCCGTTGAAGACCTATGGCGTCCTGATCGCCCGGGCGGTCGACACCCGGCGCGAGGGTGCCGCCGACAGCCCGCACTACCAGATCCACCTCACGGACGAGTCCGGCACGCACTACCGGGCCGCGGTCAACGTCCTCTCGCAGGAGAAGCCCGCCGAACTGCTCTACCTCGTAGACGACGACTTCGAGCACCCCCTCACCGCCCGCCTGGCCGGCCTGGCGAGCGGCTGGAACACGCTGCCGTCCGGGCCCGGCGGCCCCAACCTCGACTTCGTCCGGGGCAACCTCTTCGACCCGGCGAAGATGCGGGTCCTGCCCGCGGACCGCTCCGGGCCGGACAACGACCTGGCCGACCTGCTCGACCACTACGTCCGGCGGGCCGTCGACGACCCCGCTGCCCGGCTGTACCTCTTCGGCGAGCGCTGGGGGCCCGAGACCGGCGTCAAGGACAAGGTGTTCGGCTTCCTGCCCGGCAACGGCGTCCACGACATCCACATGAACCAGGGCAACAGCGGCCGGTTCAGCGCCGACGACGGGGTCTGGCAGGACGGCGGGCTGCTCGTGCGCTTCCCGGCCGACGGGCAGACCGCGGAGCGCTGGGTCGGGATCTTCCTCGCCTTCCAGAGCCAGGCCTGGCACACCGACGACGCCACCGGCCACACCCTCCCCGACGTCGACACCTCCCGCCCCGCCCCCGGCGACCAGCCGGTCCGGATCGTCGCCGCGCTGGTCAACCCGGTCGGCCCGGCCCCCGAGGCGGAGACCGTCACCCTCCTCAACGCCTCGCCCGCCCCGGTCGACCTGACCGGCTGGCGCCTCCTCGACCGCGTCGGCCAGGCCTCCCCGGTACCGGCCGGCCCCCTCGCCGCAGGCGCCGCCCTCGCCGTGCCGCTCTCGGGCGGCGCCCAACTCGGCAACCACGGCGGCGAGATCACCCTCCTCGACGCCGCCGGACTCAAGGCGCACGGCGTGTCGTACACGGCCCAGCAGGCGGCCCGCGAAGGGTGGTGGGTCGTCTTCTGACCGGGCCCTGTCGGGAACGCACGGCGGTACGGCACCATGAGCGCGGTCCGTACCGCCGCGGTACCGCCGTCGTACCGCCGTCGTTGTCGTCCCGGGGGGCGTCTCGTGGAACACGAACTGCATGACGGGCAGGACAGGCACGACGCGCACAAGAAGCACGACGCGCATGACAAGCACGACGCGCACGACAGACTCGACGACCTGATGCGCGAGCCCTACGGCCTCTACGCGCGGGCGCGGGCGGCGGAGGGGCTCGTGCGGGTGCCCGAACTGGACGCCTGGCTGGTCGCCCGGGACGCCGACGTCCGCGAAGTGCTGCGCCGCACCGCGGAGTTCTCGTCGGCGAACGCGTTACGTCCGGACGTCATGCCCTCGCCCGCCGCACTCGCCGTGCTCGGCGGCGGCTTCGGCGGCGGGCCGGTCGTGGTCACCTCCGACGGCGAACGGCACCAGCAACTGCGGGCACCGTTGCTGCGCGCCCTCTCACCCTCCCGGATCGCGGCGGCCCTGCCGTACGCCCGTGAGCGCGCCGCCGCCCTCGTCGACGGGTTCGTGACGGACGGCGGGACGGAACTGATGTCCGCGTACGCCACGCGGCTGCCCGGTGAGGTCATCGGCAGGATCGT
This sequence comes from Streptomyces sp. NPDC048278, assembly GCF_040652195.1. Lineage (NCBI taxonomy): Bacteria > Bacillati > Actinomycetota > Actinomycetes > Kitasatosporales > Streptomycetaceae > Streptomyces > Streptomyces sp. NPDC048278. Next base: position 45,379 of record NZ_JBEZLP010000017.1, on the reverse strand, counting down.
CGGACTCGACCCCGCCGACGTGCCCCTGGTCGTGCACGGCGGGCGCCGCGCCGAGGAGCTGTTGTTCCGGCCGCTGCCGGAGGCCGGGCAGATCGCCGCCGCCGAGGACGTCGTGGCCATGCAGCACGCCCTCGACCGCTGCGCCCGTGACCGTTACGCCCACCCCCGCGAGGACCTGGCCACGGAGATCGTCGCCTCCGTGGCCGAACCAGGCCACGCCGAACTCCCCCTGCCGCAGCGCCACGAGGCCGTCGCCCACCTCCAGAACCTGCTGATCGCCGGGCATCTGACCACCACCGCGCTCATCGGCACCACCGTCCTGCACCTGCTGAGCCACCGGGACCAGTGGGAGCTGCTCTGCCGGCAACCGGAGCTGATCCCGGCCGCCGTGGAGGAGGCGGCCCGCCACGACGGCGCGCTCCAGGGCTTCCGCCGCGTCACCACCCGCCCTGTCACCCTCGCCGGCACCGAACTCCCGGCCGGGGCAGAGCTGTTCGTCGCCTTCGGCGCGGCCAACCGTGATGCCTTGCGGCACCCCCGCCCCGACACGTTCGACATCACCCGGCCCGCCCCCGCCCGCCACCTCGCCTTCGGCTTCGGCGCCCACGCCTGTGTCGGCGCCCAGCTGGCCCGCGAGCAACTCCGCGTCACGGTGGCGGAGCTGACGGGCCGGCTGCCGGGCCTGCGGCTCGCCGAGGGCCGTCCGGTCACCATGCGTCCGACGATGATCCACCGCTCACCGGAGGAGCTGCACCTCTCCTGGGCCGTGTCCTGATACTCCGGCAGCGGGCCGGCGCGCGACCCGCTGCCGGAGCACCCGGCCCGGTCCTGCGGTCACTTCCCGGTGACGGACTCCACCCAGCTGATGAAGTTCGTCGTCGAGTCCCCGGTGCGCTCGGCCATGGTGTGGCCCTGGGCCCACACGGTGGCGAAGTCGACGTCGCGGATGCCGTAGTTCCGCAGGGCCAGCGCGATGTTGATCTCGGTCGTGTTGGCCGTGTCGCCCTGCATGATGCCGGTGCGGATGCGCCAGTGGCGCGCAGGCTTCGACCGGCGGTAGCCGCCGAAGGCGGGCGAGAGGAAGTACAGCGGGTTGTACGCGTCGGCCCGCCAGGCCATGTCCTTGCCGACGCTGTCCTTCTTGGCGAAGTCGCTGTCGTACGCGGCGGAGCCGTAGTCGGAGCTCCAGTCGGCGTACGTGGCGTAGGTCGCCTCGTTCGCCGCGACGACGTCACGGGTGAGCGGCGCGAAGTGCGCCGGGGCGCCGAGCCCCAGGGCGAAGACGCCGTTCTCGGTCTGCCCGCGGGAGTACCCGTCGAACGCGCCGACCGGCTTGCTCGCCGTCTTCTGGCTGGTGACGAAGCCCTCCAGGCCGGCGACCGTGGCGGTGTTGGCCGTGGCGTCGTAACTGACCCATGTGCTGTGCGTGTTGAGGTAGGCGATGTAGTCGTCGACCGTCTCGTACGTCGTCGAGGTCCCGGTCTGGCCCGATCCGGGCGGGCCGCCCATCGTCGTGATCGTGTACGGGAAGGTGGTGTCGGACAGGAAGTTGTTCAGCGAGGTGGTGATCACCTCGATCAGATGGTCGTAGTAGCTGCCGGCCAGGTGGGTGCCGCTGGCGGACTCGGTCAGCTTCAGGCGCCTGCCCTGCTCGTCGCGCAGCCCCAGGCGGTTGACGTACCGGGGCCAGGCCTTCGCGAGGTCCGCCGAGTAGGCGCCGGTCCAGGTGCCGGATGCTCGCGTGCCCGTCGAGGCGAACTGGCCCATGTTCCACTCGTAGGACAGGTTGGCCTCGTGCAGGCTGGTGATCGGGCACCAGGCCATGACGCCGGCGACCGCGTCGCTGAGGGGGCGGCCCTCGGCGTCCTCCATCGCCGCGCCGATCGTGCGCAGGTACGGGTGGTACAGGGGGCTGTCGCCGGACGCGCCCGCCACGGTGTCCTGGGCGCCGCCGCCGCTCATGCCGAACAGGACGATGTCGTCCGTGCTGCCGGGCAGGAGGCTCCGGTTGTACCGCAGGAAGCGGACCGCGGCCTTCAGGTCGGTCACGCCCCAGGGGGCCGCGTCGGAGCGCGTACTGGTCGAGGTGTCCCGGCCGCGCAGGCCAGGCCACACGTAGACGTGCCCGGCCGCGAGGTACTGGGCGACGCTGTTGTAGCTGTAGGACGTGGCCGGCTTCTGCGCGGCGTAGCCGGGGGTGTTGACCGGGATCACGATCGGCGCCGTGCGTCCCGAGTACGCGCCGACGGTGCCCCTCGGGTCGACCGTCGCGGTGTACGTGGTCCCGTCGCCGTTCGCGGTGGCCTTCAGATAGGCGCCGGGCACGTAGATCGACAGGCTCTCGATGTCCGTCGCGGCCGGGTCGGTGACGTACACCTTGCCGAGCTGGTAGTACACGTCGTTGGCCGAGTCGTACGACCATGCGGTGGAGTCGAACTCCAGCGAGTACGCCGGGTTCGCCGAGGACGTGCGCGACGGGCTGCCCGACGACGAGGTGCCGGCGAAGGCCGTGCCTGCCGCGCCCTCGGCGATTCCGAACGCGGCCATGGCTGCCGCGCCCCGGACAACGGTTCTGCGGTTGATCTCCACCCGTGGACCTCCTTGTGCAGCGGGTTGCTGTGCGGCTCTTCCGAGTCCCCGACTGTAGGCAAGGCGGCCCAGAATTGTTGACAATTTTGATGATAATTTTGTTAGAAGGGGGAGTGGTGAAGGGAGGGCGGAGGGGAGGGCTCGGCCTCCGGCGCCTCCGGGTGTGAGCATGGAGGAAGGAGACCCCGACCTCGCCCGGGGAGGACGAACCGTGCGCTACCGGGACCGTGCCCACGCGGGCCGCGAACTCGCCGCCGTGCTGGCCGAGTTGCGGGACGAGGGTGCCCTGCCCGACCCGATCGTGCTGGCGCTGCCCCGGGGCGGCGTGGCCGTCGCCGCCGAGGTGGCGCGCGAGCTCCCGGCCCCGCTCGACGTGCTCGTCGTACGCAAGATCGGCGCCCCGCACCAGGAGGAGTTCGGCGTCGGCGCCATCGCAGGGGACGACCCGCCGCTCCTCGACCGGGCCACCCTGGCCCACCTGGACCTGAGTGAGGACTCCCTCGCCTCCGTCGTCGAGCGGGAGCGGCAGGAACTGCGCCGCCGCGAGCGCCGCTACCGGCAGGGCCGCCCGCCGCCCGTACTGCGCGGCCGTACCGTGCTCGTCGTCGACGACGGCCTCGCCACCGGCTGCACCGCCCGCGCCGCGCTGCGCCACGTACGGGGCCGGGGCCCCGCCCGGACCGTGCTGGCGGTCCCGGTCGGCGCGCCCGACTCCCTGGACGCGCTCGCCGCCGAGGCCGACCTCGTCGTCTGCCCGTACCGTCCGGCCGTCTTCAGCGCGGTCGGGCAGTGGTACGACGACTTCGGGCAGCTGACGGACGCCGACGTGCTCGACGCGCTGCGCCGGGCCTGACGGGCGACGGGGAAGGGGGCGAGGGATGCCGGAACTGGCCGGGGACGAGGCACGGCGCCGGTTCGCCGCGGCCCGGGTGGCCCGGCTCGCGACCGCGGACGACCGGGGCCGTCCCCATCTGGTGCCGGTCGTCTTCGCCCGGTACGGCGCGGACGGGATCGTCACCGCCGTGGACCACAAGCCCAAGACCACCCCCGACCTCAAACGGCTGCGCAACATCGCCGTACAGCCGGCCGTGTGCCTGCTCGTGGACGCGTACGACGAGAACTGGGACCGCCTGTGGTGGGTCCGGGCCGACGGCGAGGCGCGGGTGGTCCCGGCCGGTCCGGCCGTCGTCGGGCCGCTGTGCGAGAAGTACCCGCAGTACCGGGAACGGCCGCCGTCCGGCGCGGTCGTCCTCGTGACCGTGTCCCGCTGGACCGGCTGGCAGGCGGCGCCCTTGTGACCAGTCGTTCCGTCGTTCAGTCGGTCCGCCGACCAGCGGACCAGCGGGTTTGATCTCCCGGGGATACGATGAGCGTGATGGCGACGCGCATCGCGGGCTACGAGGTCCAGGGCGAGATCGGGCGCGGCGGCATGGCCGTCGTCTACCGTGCGAAGGACCTGCGTCTGGAGCGGACCGTCGCCCTGAAACTGCTGGCCCCCGAGATGGCCCGCAACGACACCTTCCGCCGCCGCTTCACCCACGAGTCACGGGTCGCCGCGGCCATCGACCACCCCCACATCGTGCCGATCTTCGAGGCCGGCGAGACGGACGGCGTGCTGTACATCGCGATGCGGTACGTGTCGGGGCCCGATCTGCGCGCGCTCCTCGACCGGGAGGGCGTGCTGCCGGTGGACACGGGGCTGCGGATCGCCGCCCAGGTCGCCTCCGCGCTCGACGCGGCCCACGAGCACGATCTGGTCCACCGGGACGTGAAACCGGGCAACGTGCTGGTCGCGCGCGGCACGGACAGCGACCACCCCGAGCACGTCTACCTCACGGACTTCGGGCTCACCAAGAAGTCGCTGTCGCTGACGGGGTTCACGACGGTCGGCGAGTTCGTCGGCACCCTGGACTACGTGGCGCCGGAGCAGATCTCGGGGCGTCCGGTGGACGGCCGCTGCGATCTCTACAGCCTCGCCTGCGTGGTCTTCGAGATGCTCGCCGGCGGCCCGCCGTTCGTCCGGGACGAGGACATCGCGCTGCTGTGGGCGCACCAGTACGACGCCCCGCCCGCGCTGAGCGAGGTGCGGGGCGGACTGCCGCCGGGGTTCGACGAGGTGTTCGCCAGGGCGCTGGCCAAGGTCCCCGAGGACCGGTACGGATCCTGCCTGGAGTTCGTGGCGGCGCTGCGGTGCGCCGCGTACGGGCCCGGTCCGGCCGGGGAGCCGGCCGACGCCGTGCACCGGGACGCCGACGGCGCCCCGACGGCGGGCCACGAGGCCGTCGGCGGCACCGTCCGCACCCCGACCGTCGGCCGGGAAACCCCGGACGGCCCGCGCCCGCCCGCGTGGGCCCGCCCGGTGTTCCGCCGGTAGCCGCCGCGCTCCGGCGGCCTGAGGCCCCGGTTCTCAGCCCTCGGCGAGGTACTGCTCGGCCCAGACGGTCTTGCCGGTGCCGGCGTGCCGGGTGCCCCAGCGCTGGGTCAGCTGGCCCACCAGGAGGAGTCCGCGTCCGCCCTCGTCGTAGGTGTGGGCCCGGCGCATGTGCGGGGCGGTGTCGCTGGAGTCGAAGACCTCGCAGGTGAGGGTGTGGTCGTCGTGGATCAGGCGGAGCCGGACGGGCGGACGGCCGTACCGGAACGCGTTGGTGACCATCTCGCTGACGATCAGCTCGGTGATGAACGCGGCCTCCTCCAGCTGCCACTCGGCCAGCTGCCCCGTGGCCAGCTTGCGGGCCTCGGCGACCTCGGCGAGGTCGAAGGGCAGCTCCCAGGTGGCGACCCGGTCGGCGTGCAGGGCCCGGGTGCGGGCGACGAGCAGGGCGATGTCGTCGTCGGGGCGGTGGGTGAGCATGGACGTCAGGACCCGGTCGCAGACGGTCTCCAGGGTCTCGGCGGGGCGCCCGAGCGCGGCGAACATCGTGTCGAGGGCGTCGTCGATGTCGTGCTCCCGGGGTTCGAGCAGGCCGTCCGTGTAGAGGGCGATCAGGCTGCCCTCGGGGAGTTCCGTCTCGTACGACTCGAAGGGCAGGCCGCCGAGGCCGAGCGGGGGACCGGCCGGGACGTCCAGGAAGCGGACGGTTCCCGCGGTGACCACGGCGGGCGGCGGGTGGCCGGCCCTGGCGACGCAGAGCCGTCGGGTGACGGGGTCGTACACGCTGTACAGGCAGGTCGTGCCGACGCCGCCCGCGGCCTCGGCGGCGGCGTCGGCACCGGCTTCCTCGGCGGAGAGGTGGACGACGAGGTCGTCGAGGTGGCTGAGGAGTTCGTCGGGCGGCAGGTCGACGTCGGCCAGCGTGCGGACGGCGGTGCGGACCCGGCCCATGGTGGCGGCGGCCCGCATGCCGTGGCCGACGACATCGCCCACGACGAGCGCGACCCGGGTCCCGGACAGCGGGATGACGTCGAACCAGTCGCCGCCCACCCCGGCCCGGCCGACCGAGGGCAGATAGCGGGTGGCGATGTCCAGGGCCGCCTGCGCCGGCAGGGTCTGCGGGAGCAGGCTGCGCTGCAGCGTCATGGTGGTGGTGTGCTGGCGCTGGGCGCGTGCGGCGCTCTGCATGCCGGCGGCGGTGCGCGCCGCGAGCTGCTCGGCCAGCCACAGGTCGTCCGCGTCGAACGGCTCGGTCTGCCGGTTCCGGGCGAACAGGGCCACCCCGAAGGTGCTGTCGCCCGCCCTGATCGGCACCGCCATCAGCGAGTGCGCCCGGCTCTCCCGGATCCACCCGGCGGCCCGCGGATCCTCCCGCGCCCAGCGGCTCACGACCTCGTCGCCGCCCGGGTACACCGTGCCCCGTCCCTCGGCCAGGCAGCGGCCCGACGGCGACCAGGGCGGGCAGTGCAGCACGTCGCCGGAGGGCTGCGGGAGCGGCGGCCCGTCGGGCAGCGACCGTACGGCGGCCCGGCGCAGCGCGACCCCGTCGGGCGGCGGTGCGCCGGGAGGCGCGGAGGCGTCCCGGGCGGCCTCGTCCGCGCGCGGGGGAGCGTCCAGCAGGTCCACGGCGCACACGTCGGCGAAGTCGGGGACGGCGACCTCGGTCAGCTCCCGGGCGGTGCGCTGCATGTCGGTGCTGGTGCCGATGCGCACCCCGGCGTCGCCCAGGAGCAGCATCCGGTGCCGTACCAGCTGCTGGGACACGTCGGCGTGGGCCGTCAGGGCCACCGCCCGCACCCGGCCGCCCGAGTCGGCCAGCGGTGTGAGCCGCGCGTGCCAGGTGCGCTCCGGGGCGGCCGGATCCAGATGGAGGCGGATCTCCTGCGGTCCGGCGCCGTCCAGGACGCGCCGCATGGCCGCCTCGGCCTCGGCGCTGCCCTCGTACGGCACGACGTCCGTCAGCCGCAGCCCCCGCATCGTCCCCTCGGCCAGCGACAGCGTGCGCTGCGTCGCGACGCTCGCCCGGGCCAGCCGCAGTTCCTCGTCGAAGACGGCGGCGACACAGGGCGACTGCTGGAAGGCCCATTCGCCGAGCGTCTGCCCGGCGGCGACCGTCGCCGGGCTGGTCACCGCGGCCACCACCAGCCACTCCGTGCCGCCCGGCGCTCCGTCCGCGGGTCTGCGGTGGACCAGCACGTCCTGGTCCACCCGGTGCCCGTCGCGGTGGAGCAGGGCCGCGGTCCCGGTCCAGCGCACGCCGGCCGCCGCCTCCCGCCAGGCGTCCCGCTCCGGTTCGGCGAGCAGCAGGGCGGCCCGCTGCCCCAGGATCTCGGCGGGCTGGTAACCCAGCAGCAGCCGGGCCCCGTCGCTCCAGCCGGTCACCACCCCCCGCCCGTCGACCGTGACCGAGGCGGTGCGGGCCCGCTGCGGAACGGCGTGCGTCTGCGCCGGGTTGCTGGGAGGGGTGGGAGGTCGTTCCATCGCCGCTCATCCTTCGGAACCTGCACGGCCGGCTCTCTCCCAGGATGATCCCGGCCGCCACGGAGCACCAATCCGCCGCACCTGCCACTCCGGGCGACCGGCGCCGCACCCGCCCGGGGGTTCGCGTGACGCGCCCCGTGACGTGCCCTGTGACGCGCCTGTGACACTCGGGGGACAGCGTGATGACGTCGCCTTGTGAGGGTTTTGTAAACGGACAAATCGCCCCAATCGGATCGATCTGATCGATCGGTCCGGATCGATCGGTCAAGGAACCCCTCATGAGCGCCACCGCAGCCACCCGGCACACCGAGACCTCCGCCGTCGCGCTGGCCCCGCGTGAGCGCGAGACGCTGAAGCACATCGCCGCGGGCTGCACCTACCTCCAGGCGGCCCGGCAGATGGGGCTCTCCAAGCACACGGTCGACGCCTACCTCCGCCGGATCCGCGCCAAGCTCGACATCAACACCACCGCCGAACTCACCCGGCTGGCCATCTCCCTCGGTCTGTGATCCCGCTCCGCCCGACAGATCCGCCCGTGCCGTGACAGCGTGGGAGGAGCGGCTGAGCACGGCGGTGTCCTGGAGGCGGAGATGACGGTGAACGGGCTCGGACTGGTGGTGCACGGCGGGCGCGCGGAGGCGGTGGACGCGGCCCGTGCGGTACGGGCGTGGGCCGCGGAGCACGACGTGCGGTGCACGGACATCGACGTGTGGCACGACGGCGGACGGCACCACTCCGGGGAGGAGGTCGCGGCGGCCGGCGATCCCGACCTGATCGTCACCCTCGGCGGGGACGGCACCTTCCTGCGCGGCGCCCGGCTCGCCGCCCGCAACGACGCGCTGGTCCTCGGCGTCGACCTGGGCCGGGTCGGTTTCCTGACCGAGGTGCCGGTCTGCTCGGTGCGGGAGGCGCTGGAGGCGATCCGCGAGGACCGCTACACCGTCGACAGCCGGCTGCTCCTCACCATGCGTGCCTCCCGGCGCCTGGAGGTGCCGGCCGACATGGAGCGGCTGATGCAGTACGGCCGCGGGCCGCTGCTGCCGCCGCCCCAGATCCGCACCGACTGCGAGCAGGACACCGACTGGGGCGTCCCGCTGCACGTCGCCGCGGTCAACGACATCGTCCTGGAGAAGCTGTCCCGGGACCGCCAGGTCTCCGTCGGCGTCTACGTCTCCGGCCGGCTGCTCGCCTCCTACTCCGCCGACGCGCTGCTGGTGGCGACGCCGACCGGCTCGACCGCGTACAGCTTCGCCGCCGGCGGCCCGGTCGTCTCGCCGTGCGCGGAGGCCCTCGTCTTCACCCCGGTCGCCCCGCACATGACGTTCAACCGCTCGGTCGTCACCGCGCCGAACGAGGCGGTCGGCCTGCGCGTCCTGGAACGCTCCGGACAGGCCGCGGTCAGCGTCGACGGCCAGGTGCGGGGCGTACTGGAGCCGGGGGACTGGGTCGGCGTGTACGCCGCCCCGACCCGGCTGCGGGTGGTCCGGCTCGCGGCGATGGACTTCTACGGCCGCCTGCGCGAGCGCATGAACCTGACCGACGCCCCCGCCGCGGTCGCCGACGGCACCCCTCCGCCCCTGTGGTCGCTGCGCACGCCCCCGCCCGGCGACATGGCCCACCTCTCGCTGCCGCTGATGGCGGCGGGGTACGCCGATGCGAAGGATCCGTGCGCCGACTGGAAGGACGGTGTCGCCCCGGCGCTGCGGAAGTCGGCCCTCCCGGGTCATGCGCAGGAAGACGGCGACACCCCCTGACCTGGGACGGGCAGGAGCGTGCCGACGGCGCCGTGACCCGCCTCAAGGCCCCGGCCGCCGCCGGACCAGGCTCCTGACGGACGGTCTGCGGACGGACGGTCTGCGGACGGGAACTCCGGCCCGCGCGGCAGGGCGCGGGCCGGAGCGGTGGGAGCGGGTACCGGTCAGTCCGCGGACCGTACCGTCGGCATGGCGAGCGCGACCGGCCCGCTCTTGCAGGAGTCGTGGCAGTCCTTCTCCAGGCTGCAGCACAGCGAGCAGATCGCCCCGGAGTGGAACGGGCAGTTCGCCACGTCCGGCCGCTCGAAGTCGGTCGCGCACACCGTGCAGGTCAGCGTGGCCGCCGACGGCAGCCCGTCCGCGCCGAGCAGCGGCTCTTCGAGGTCGTCGACGCGGGCGATGTAGTACTTCCCCTTGGTCAGCACCGCGAACAGCGGCGAGAGCACCATCGCCAGGAACAGCGCGATGAACGGCGAGTACGCCTTGCCGTACGCGCCGAAGGCGTTGAAGTAGGCGGCGATCGAGACCGCCGAGGCGATCAGCATCGAGCCGAAGCCGACCGGGTTGAAGTTGTGCAGGTGGGCCCGCTTGAACTCGATGTACGACGGGCTCAGCTTCAGCGGCTTGTTGATGACCAGGTCGGCGACGACCGCGCCGATCCAGGCGATCGCCACGTTGGAGTAGAAGCCCAGCACGGTGTTGAGGAAGCCGAAGACGCCGCCCTCCATCAGGGCCAGCGCGATGCCGACGTTGAGGAAGATGTAGACGACCCGGCCCGGGTGACGGTGCGTCAGCCGGGAGAAGAAGTTCGACCAGGACAGCGAACCGGAGTACGCGTTCGTCGAGTTGATCTTTATCTGGGAGAGGATCACGAAGAACGTGGCGAGGCCCAGGGCGACGGGCGCCGCGAACGTCTTGAAGCCCGACACGTACTGCTGGATCGGCTCGTTGGCCTTGGCGAGGCCCACGCTGCCCGCGATGTAGAAGGCGAGGAAGGCCCCGCCGATCTGCTTGGCCGCGCCGAGCACCACCCAGCCCGGACCGGCGGAGAGCACCGCCGCCCACCACTTCTTCCCGTTCTCCGGCGTCTTGTCCGGCATGAACCGCAGGTAGTCCACCTGCTCACCGATCTGCGCGATCAGCGACAGCGCGACGCCGGCGCCCGCGCCAACCCCGAGCATGCTGATGCTCGACCCGGTGGGCGAGTTGCCCGCGAAGTGCGTGAACTCCGAGAACTTGCCCGGCTCCTGGATCGCGATGGACACGAACGGCGCGACCATCAGGACCAGCCACACCGGCTGCGTCCACACCTGCATCTTCGACAGCGCGGTCATGCCGTAGACGACCAGCGGCAGGATGATGAGGGAGCAGATCAGGTACCCGACGGCCAGTGGGATGTGCAGGCCCAGTTCCAGGGCCTGCGCCATGATCGAGCCTTCGAGGGCGAAGAAGATGAAGGTGAAGCTGGCGTAGATGACCGAGGTCAGCGTCGAGCCCAGGTAGCCGAAGCCCGCGCCCCGGGTCAACAGGTCCATGTCGATCGAGTACTTGGCCGAGTAGTACGAGATCGGGATGCCGGTGAGGAAGATGACCACGGCCGCGGTCAGGATCGCCACCATCGCGCTGGAGAAGCCGTTGGAGATGGCGATCGAGCCGCCGATGGCGAAGTCCGCGAGATAGGCGATGCCGCCCAGCGCGGTGGTGGCCACCACGTAGGGGGTCCAGCGGCGGAAGGACTTCGGTGCGTACCGCAGCGAGTAGTCCTCCAGCGTGTCGTTCTGCGCCCAGTCGTTGTACGTCCGTTTGCCGTCCGCGCCGGCGTCCGTGCCGCGGCCGGTCCCGCCGTCCGCTACGGCCGGTGGCGCCTCTTTCCCGACGATCTCCGTCACGACTCTGCCCTCTCTCGTCCCCGGTCGTTTGCACGGAAGAGTCGCGGCGCGCTGTTTCCCGAACGTTTCACCCGCTTTAAAAGACAAAGCTTGATACTTCCCGTGGGAAGTATCGGGAACTATGGGGCGTGGCCTCAGAGTTGGGCGACGACGTGGAAGTCGAAGGCGTCCGCCCGTGCCAGGTACAGCCGTTGGGCGACATGGTTGCCACGCAGCCGTACGACACCCCGCGGCCCCTCGTACGACACCGCGTCGCCGACCGCGCACATCGCCCGCACCTCCAGCGATCGGGCCCGCTCGGCCAGGGCGGCCAGCAGCCGTACCCCCTCGAAGCAGGACTCGCCGAGGCTCCCCACCACCGGGGCGTGCACCCCGAACCGGGCCGCGTGCCGGGCGCCGAAGTCGAGGCTCTCGGCGGTCGCGAGGGTCTCGAAGAAACCGGCCGCCGCCCAGAGCCCGTCGGTGCCGTCCGCGCCGGTGGCCAGCAGGATGTTCTCGTCCATGTGGGTGCTCAGCCTGAGGCACCGCTGGTGCAGCCCGTACCCGGCGAACGCCCGGTTGAAGCCGGCCGCGTCCGCCCCCACCAGCAGCATCAGCACCGCGTCCGCCTCGCACCGCTCGATCCGGCGCAGCACCGGGCCGAACCCCTCCGTCCCCAGCGGCACGAACACCTCGTCCCGCACCCGCCCGCCGCACTCCCGCGCGTACGCCCGTGCGGTGCGGGCGGTCACCCGGGGCCACACGTAGTCGTTGCCCACGGTGCACCAGCGCCGCACCCCGGCCGCCTCCGCCAGCAGCCGCATGGCGGGCAGCAGTTGGGCGACGTCGGTCTCACCGGTCAGGAAGACGCCGGGAGTCCGCTCGCCGCCCTCGTACTGCGCGGTGTACACGTACGGCACCCGGCCCGCGATCCGGGGCAGCAGCGCCTGCCGTACCGCCGAGGTGTGCCAGCCCACCACCCCGTCCACGGCGCCCAGCGAGACCAGTGTCCCGACCTCGGCCGCCACCCGGGCCGGCGGCGCCCCGCCGTCCACCGTGACCAGCCCGACCTCACGGCCCAACACCCCGCCCGCGGCGTTCAGTTCCTCCACGGCCAGCCGCGCGGCCGACTCGCACGACGGGCCGAGGACGCCTGCCGGGCCCTGCAACGGCACGACCAGGGCCAGGAGCAGCGTGCCGCTCCCGTCGCTCGGCGGCGCCGGACGCATCGGCCACCTCCGTGCGGGCTTGGGGAACGCGGATTCCGGTCCCGGGCCCCGGCGCCGTCGCCAAGACTCGTATTCTGCGCGCACAGTAGACCTACCGGAAGGACACCGGCAATGCCCTCCGTACCCTCCTCACCGGACCTCGCCCACCTCCTCAGCCACGCCGAACGGCGGGTCGTGCGGCGGTTGGCCGCGGTGCTGGCAGAGGAGGGCTGCACGGTCGAGGAGTGGCGGGTCCTGTCCCTCGTCGGGGACGGCCAAGGGCACCCGATGTCCGAGATAGCCGACCACGCCCTGATGCCGGCGCCCAGCCTGACCAAGCTCGTCGACCGCATGGTCGCGGACAGCCTCGTCCACCGCCGCCCCGACCCCCACGACCGCCGTCGCGTCCTGCTCCACCTCACCGCACGCGGCGAGGGCCTGCACGCACGTGCCGCCCACCGGGTCCAGGGCGACCAGGCGCGGCTGCTCGAAGAGGTCGGCGACGGGGCGGCGCTGGCGAGTCTCCTCGCACAACTCTCGACGGCGGCCGAGGTCCGGACGGCCGAGGTCCGGACGGCCGACCTGGGGCCGTCAGTTCTCCCGTAGCCGGATCGCCGCGGCGGGGCAGATCGCCGCGGCCTCGCGGACCTCGTCGTACTGCTCCGGCGCGGGGCTCCCGCTCAGCAGCTCCACGATTCCGTCGTCGTCCTGGTCGAACACGTCGGGTGCCATCAGGACGCACTGTCCGGACGCGACACACCTGGGCTGGTCGACTTCCACCTGCATGGGGGCTCGTCTCCGTTCTTCGGGCCGGGTACGGGGCATCGGCTCACGGGAAATCGGCTTACGGACATGCGGTCGGCGGGTCACCAGGTGACGGGAAGTTCGTAGACGCCGTAGACCGCCCCGTCGTGCTTGAAACGCAGTTGCTCGGCGTCGGCGGCCAGGGCGAGGGTGGGGACGCGCCGGTACAGGGTGCCGTAGACGACCTGGAGTTCGAGGCGGGCCAGCGGCTGGCCGAGGCACTGGTGCACGCCGAAGCCGAAGGCGACATGGCGGCGGGCGTCGCGGCCGATGTCCAGCCGGTCGGGGTCCGGAAAGGCGGCCGGGTCCCGGTTGGCGGCGTCACCGGTGAGGACGACTCCGTCGCCGGCCCGGATCGTCTCGCCGTCGATCTCGATGTCCGCCAGCGCCACCCGGCGGCGCCCGGAATGGGTGATGGTGAGGTAGCGCAGCAGCTCCTCCACGGCCCCGGCGACCGCTTTCGGGTCCTCGGCGATGCGCAGGGCGGCGAGCTGGTCCGGATGCTCCAGCAGGGCGAGGGTGCCGAGGGCGATCATGTTGGCGGTGGTCTCGTGACCGGCGCTGAGCAGCAGCACACCCATCCGGGCGGCGTCGCGCTGCGTCATCTCGCCCGTGTCCACCCGCTCGACGAGCAGCCTGGAGAGCAGGTCGTCCCCGCCGGGGTGCGCGCGCTTGGTGTCCAGGAGTTCGTCCAGGTAGTCCGTCAGGTCTTCGAGGGCCTGGACGACCGCCTCGGGGGCGGAGGCGTGGTGCACGACGACCTTCGTGTTGCGCTGGAAGAAGCCGTGGTCCTCGTAGGGCACGCCCAGCAGCGCGCAGATCACCAGGGACGGCACCGGCAGCGCGAACGCCTGCACGAGGTCGGCCGGCCGCGGCCCGGCCAGCAGTGCGTCGATCAGGTCGTCGACGATCGTCTGGACCGCGGGCCGCAGGGCCTCCATCCGCCTGATCGCGAAGGGGGCCGTCACCATCCGGCGGATCCGGGCGTGCTCCGGATCGTCCATGGTGAGGAAGGTGCGGCGGTGCGCCTCGCCCGCCTTGCTGCCCGCCGAACGGTGCGGGTAGCCGGGCAGGGTGGCGTCGGAGCTGAGCCGCGGGTCGCCGAGCAGGGTGCGCAGCTGGTCGTGCCGGGTGACGAGCCAGGGTGTGGAGCCGTCCCAGAGCCGCACGCTGGACAGCCGTTTCTCCTTCATCAGGGTGCGCAGCTGTGAAGGCGGGTCGAAGGGGCAGCCGCTGGTACGGGCCATCGGGAAGTCGGGCGGGTCGGGTTGGCGTGCGGGGAGCGTCTCGGTCATGGGTGCCTCCGTTTTGCGGGAGCAATGTAGATGCCTTGGGCAACCTAACCGGGGCGGCAGGGTGGCAAACGGCGATATCCGGTCGTCGGCGCTCGGCGCTCGGCGCTCGGTGCTCGGCGGCAGTGCGGGACGGGTGCCCGGCCGTTCACCACCCCGTGAACAGCAGATGGTTCACCAGCAGCCCGAGCAGTGCCTGTGCCGTGAGCCAGACTCGTGGGCGGGGCAGGAAGGCGCAGGCCGGCAGGAGCCACATCGCGAAGGGCAGCCAGATGCGTTCCGTCTCCGCCTTGCTCATGCCGGACAGGTCGGCGAGCAGCAGTGCCAGCAGGGCGGCGCCCACGAGGAACGCGAGCCGTTTCTCCGCGACGGGCGCGGTGCGGCGGCGGACCGGCACGGCAGCCGCCCGCCGCAGCCCGGCCACCGTCGCAGGCCCCGTGACGACCACCGTGCAGGCCAGGTTGGCCCACACCCAGTAGCCGTACGGCCGGGTCCCGCCGACCCCCTGGTAGTAGCGGGTGACCAGCAGCCGGTACCCCTGCCACCAGTCGAACCCGGCAAGGGTGAACACGAGCGGGACGACCGCCGCCCCGGCCACCAGAAGCAGGGCGAGGAGGACCGGCCGCTCGCGGACCCGGCGCCGGCCGAGCACCAGCACCGCCGCCCCGATCAGCGCGAACAGCGTCAGGCCGTACGACAGGTAGCAGGTCAGCCCGTACAGCAGCCCCGCACCCGCCGCCCAGGCCACGGACCGGCCGGTCACCGCGAGCGCCAGCAGGGCCACCGTCCAGGCGGCGACCGCCGCGAAGTACCCGTCGGCCGAGGCACCCACCCACACCGCGGCCGGGGCCATGACCAGGAACGGCGCGGCCCGCCGGGCGAGCCGCTCGTCGGCCAGGGCCCGCACCGCGACCAGCACGGCGACACAGGCCGTCGACCCGACGGTGATGCACCAGGCGCCCGCCCAGCCGCCGCCGTGCAGCCCGATCCGGTCCAGGAGGACGAAGGTGAGCGTGGCCGCCGGCGGATGCCCGGCGATGTGGGCCGGCCAGGGCTCCGGGGTGCCGCTGACGATGTGGTGGGTGAAGTCCCGCAGCGTCGCCGGGATGTCGTGCCAGCGGCCGATGACCGTCAGGTACTCGTTCGGGCTGGTGAGCCGGCCCGCCACGCCCCGCTGCCAGCCGTCGACCAGCGCCAGCGACCACGTCCAGGCCAGACAGGCGCCCCAGGCCGCGCCGAGCAGCCCGCGCCAGGGCAGCCGCAGGGCCAGGTTCGGCCCGTACGCCACCACGGCGACCGCGACCAGCAGGGCGGCCAGGGTGCCCGGGCCCACGTGCGGGTCCCAGTCGGCGAAGATCGGCGGCCAGTGCACGAACAGGTTGCGGTAGGTGTCCTGGAGGTGCCGGCCGACCAGCACGGCGGCGAGCACCAGCAGGGCGGCGGCGAGGACGGCGAGCAGATCGGCGGCGCGACCGGCGGACCGAGGTGTCTGCCGATCGGGGTGCGGGGCGCGGGTCACACCGGAACGCTAGGTCGGCGACCGCGCCGGAGTGTGGATCAGGCGGCTGACGTCAGACTTTCGTCATGGGTCGTGCACCCGTTCCGGGGGTTTCCCCGGCCTACGGTCGGACCATGCGACCCGACGACCCACGGCTCCCCACCTCACCCGGCTTCTGGCGCAGCCCGCTCCGCGGCACCTGGTTCACCTCGGTGCTCGGCCTGGTGCTGCTCGTCGGCATCACCGTGCTGTTCGTGACCGGACTGGTGTCGTACGCCGCGTACAACCCGGACCTGGCCCCGGTGAACGACCAGACCCCGGACAAGGGCATCCTCGGCTTCTACCTCTTCTCCTGGCCGACGAACCCGTACTGGCTCTACCGGGTGACCCAGGGCCTGCACGTCACCCTCGGCATCGCCCTGATCCCGGTGCTGCTCGCCAAGCTGTGGTCGGTGGTGCCCAAGCTGTTCACGCTGCCCCCGGCCCGCTCGGTGGCCCACGCCCTGGAGCGGGTCTCGCTGCTGCTGCTCGTCGGCGGCGGCCTCTTCGAGTTCACGACCGGCGTCCTCAACGTCCAGCTCGACTACGTCTTCCCCGGCTCCTTCTACCCGCTGCACTTCTACGGCGCCTGGGTGTTCTTCGCCGCGTTCGTGGCACACGCGGTGCTGAAGGCGCCCGCGGCCGTCCGGACGGTCCGCCTGCGGCGGGAGGCAGGGGGCGAGTTGGAGTCACCGCGACCGGCCGCGCCCACCGTCTCCCGGCGCGGGGCGCTCTGGTTCGTGGGCGGCGCGTCCCTGCTGCTGCTCGTCACGACGGCGGGGCAGAGCATCGGCGGCGTATGGCGCCGCACCGCGCTGCTCGCACCGCACGGCGGAGCCGACCCCGGCAGCGGTCCTGACGGCTTCCAGATCAACAAGACGGCCGCGTACGCCGGGATCGACCCGCAGGAGACCGGTGCGGAGGCGTGGCGGCTCGTCGTCACCGGCCGGGACGGCCGGACGGTCCGTCTCAGCCGCGCCCAGCTCCTCGAACTGCCCCAGCACAGCGCCGCGTTGCCGATCGCCTGCGTCGAGGGCTGGTCGACCGCCGACCAGTGGTGGCGCGGGGTGCGGCTGCGCGACCTCGCCGCGCTCGTCGGCTACGACACCGACCCGCCGGACGTGCTCGTCGAGTCGATCCAGCGGCACGGCGCCTTCCGCCGCGCGGCCCTGCGCGCCAACCAGGTCGCCGACCCGCGCTCGCTGCTCGCCGTCCAGGTGAACGGCGAGGACCTGTCCCCCGACCACGGCTACCCGGCGCGCGTGATCGTGCCCGCCGCGCCCGGTGTCCTGAACACCAAGTGGGTGGCCCGGATGACCTTCGGAGACCTGTGATGCGCCCCCGCCCCCGCCTCCACCCCCGCCCCCGCCTCCGCATTGCCGTCGGCAGCCCCTTCCAACTCCTCCTCCTGGCCTGCTCGTTCGCGCTCGCCGCCTACGCGGGCGTACGGCTGCTCGCCGGCGACTGGCTCGGCGTGGCCCTGTGGGTGGTGGGCGCGGCGCTGCTGCACGACCTCGTCCTGCTGCCGCTGTACGCGCTGGCCGACCGGGCGGTCCGGCGCGGGCTGACCGCCGCCGGGCGGCGGGAGTGGACCATGTACGTCCGGGTGCCGGCCGCGCTCTCCGCGCTGCTCCTGCTGGTGTGGTTCCCGCTGATCAGCGGGATGGTGGCCGCGCACTACCGGTCGGCCACCGGCCGGTCGACGGACGGCTACCTGACCCGCTGGCTGCTGATCACCGCCGTGCTCTTCGGCGGTTCGGCGCTGCTGCTGGCGCGGCGGTTGCGCAGGGCCACGAAGCGCCGCCCGCCGGTCGCCCACTGAGTCTCCGGCTGCCACCCCCGCGCGTACCGCAGCAGGGCCGGGGTGCCGAGCCGCGCCCACCGGAAGGGGGCGCCGACGGCGTCCTGGGCGTCGGTGAGGTGGACGTCGGCGCGTTCGTCGACGTCCACCGGCGCGGTCTCGGCGATCAGCAGCCCGCCGGGGGCGAGGAGCCGGGCCGAGCGGCCGAGCAGGGCGTGCGGGTCGCCGCCGATGCCGACGTTGCCGTCCATGAGCAGGACGGTGCCCCAGCGGCCCTCGCCGGGCAGCGGCTCGAAGACCGAGCGGCGCAGGGCCTGGCCGCCGAACCGCACGGTGTGGTCGACGGCGGCGGAGCTGACGTCGATGCCGAGCACGGTACGGCCCCGGGCGGCGAGTTCGGCGACCAGCCGCCCGGGGCCGCAGCCGACGTCCAGGACCGCGCCCTCGCAGCGGTCGAGCACCGCCCGGTCGACCGGGTCGGCCCGCGCGCACCAGCGCTCCACGTCCAGGGGCAGCAGCCAGCCGTCCGTGCGGCGCAGGAACAGCGGGCCGTGCCCGGCGCGCAGCGCGGCGGCGTAGGGGTCGGTGCCGGTCCAGGGGACGGCCGGCGAGTGGGTGGTCATCGGCGGTCCGTTCCGCCGGGTGCCGTGCACCGGGCCAGCAGGGCGGCGAACCGGCCGTGCGGGACGAGGGCGGCGACGGCCGCCGCGTCGGCCGCGGTGTCCACGTCCCGCAGCGGCGGCAGGTCGCACACCCGCAGCCCGGCGCCGACGAGACGCCGCCGCTGGACGGCACCGGTCTCCGGTACGGACATCGGCACCCCGCGCAGCAGCGCGGGGTCCGGGTCGGCCAGCCCCAGCGCCCAGAACCCGCCGTCCTCGGCGGCGCCGAAGTACGCGTCGCACTCCGCGAAGTCCACGGTGAGGAGGGCCGGGGTGACCTGCGGGGTGTCCATGCCGATGAGCAGCGCGGGGCCCGGGTACCGGGCGAACGCGTCGGCGAGCCGCTCGTCCAGGCCGCCGGCACACTGCGGTACGACGTCGAAGCCGGGCGGCAGCCAGGGGCCGGGGGCGCCGTCCAGGACCAGGACCCGGCGGGTGGCGGGGGCTGCGGCGACGGCGTCCAGGGTGTCGGCGAGCGAGGCCTCCGCGAGGGCGGCGGCCTGCGCGGGCGAGAACGGCGGCGTGAGCCGCGTCTTGACCCTGCCGGGGCGGGGTTCCTTGGCGATGACGAGGAGGGTGGTCATGGGGTCCCTTGAGTGGTGCGGGTGGGTGGGGGCCGGGGGTGGGAACGCTCACCGGCGCTTGCCGGGTGCCGCTGCGCCCACCCGTGCCGCCCTGCGGCACGCCTGCCCGCAGCTGGGTAGCTGCGATGTCGCCCGCGGCTGCGGAGATGCGGCGGGCGCAGCGCCCCGTAAGGGGCGCGGGGAACTGCGCGGTCAGCCCCCGCCGGCCTGCACCCGGGGCGGCTCGTGCAGCACCCGGCTCATGTCCTGGACGGCCTGAAAGGTCCCGCGCCAGGTCCCCGTCACCTTGGACGCACCCACGCGCGGCCGGTACGGCACCTCGTGCTCGGCGATCCGCCAGCCGGCGTCCGCCGCCCGCACGACCATCTGCAGCGGATACCCACTGCGCCGGTCGTCGAGCGACAGCGCGAGCAGCCCCTCGCGGCGAGCCGCCCGCAGCGGACCGAGGTCGTGCAGCCGCAGCCCCGTGCGCCGCCGCAGCATCCGTGCCAGCGCCAGATTCCCCGCGCGGGCATGCGCCGGCCACGCGCCCCGCCCTTCGGGACGCCGGCGGCCGAGCACCAAGTCCGCCTCGCCGTCCAGGACTTCCCGCACGAACGGCACGAGGAGCCCCGGGTCCAGCGAGGCGTCGCAGTCGCAGAAGCAGACGATCCCGGCGGTCGCCGCGGTCAGCCCCGCATGGCACGCCGCGCCGAAGCCGCGCCGCGCCTCGTGGACGACGGTCGCCCCGTACGCCCGGGCGACGTCCGCCGAGCCGTCGGTGGAGCCGTTGTCCACCACGAGGGCCCGCCAGCCCGCGGGGATCCGGCCGAGCACCCAGGGCAGCGCCGCCGCCTCGTTCAGGCAGGGCAGGACGACGTCCACGTCCGCCGCCGGGGAAGGGGCCGGGGACGGGGAGGGAGAAGAAGGTGAGGTGGTCACGGCCTTCACCCTACGAACGCGAACCGGGCATTCCGGGCCTCGACTGCTTACGAAACGCGGACGTCGGCGCCCGGCGCCACCGGTGCCCCACGCCTCCCCTGTTCCTTACGAAACGCGAACGTCCCACCCCGGGCCCACGCCCGGCCGCGACACCCGCGACGGCCCGGTGCGAGGGTGGAGGCATGCAGCAGCCGTACGAGTTCACCGAGGCCCCGGCCCCGGCCGAGGCGGAGGCCACCGGCACCGGCACCGCCAGTGCCGGTGCCGGTGCCGCCCGGGTCCTGGTCGTGGACGACGATCCGACCGTCGCCGAGATCGTCGCCGGGTACCTGGACCGCGCCGGATACCTGGTCGACCACGCCGGTGACGGTCCCGCCGCCCTGACCCGCGCCGCCGCCCACTGGCCCGACCTGGTCGTCCTCGACCTGATGCTGCCCGGCATGGACGGCCTGGAGGTCTGCCGGCGGCTGCGCGGCCACGCCCCCGTCCCGGTCATCATGCTCACCGCACGCGGCGACGAGGACGACCGCGTCCTCGGCCTGGAGGTCGGCGCCGACGACTACGTCACCAAGCCCTTCAGCCCCCGCGAACTGGTCCTGCGGGTGGAGTCGGTGCTGCGCCGCAGCCGCCCCGCCCCCGCCGACCGGTCCTTCTCGTCCGCCGGGCTCACCCTCGACCCCGGCGCCCGCCGCGCCACCAAGGACGGCGCCGAACTCGCCCTCACCCTGCGTGAGTTCGACCTCCTTGCCTTCTTCCTGCGGCACCCGGGGCGGGCGTACAGCAGGGAGGACCTGATGCGCGCGGTGTGGGGCTGGGACTTCGGGGACCTGTCCACCGTCACGGTCCATGTCCGCAGGCTGCGCGCCAAGGTCGAGGACGACCCGGCCCGGCCGCGGCTGATCCAGACGGTGTGGGGCGTCGGCTACCGCTTCGAGCCGGCCGGACCCGGACCGGACGTGCAGGAAGGGGCGGCCTGACCATGCGCGACACCTTCCTCATCGCCCTGTACGCCTTCGCCGGCGCCGCCGGGACCGGACTGCTCGGGGCCGCCGCGCTGCGCCTGCTGCGCCGCCGCTCGCTGACCGCGTCCCTCACCGTGGTCGCCGCCGTCGGCGTGGTCGCGATGCTCGCCGGCACCCTGGCCGTCGCCTGGGCGATGTTCCTCTCCTCGCACGACCTGTCGGTGGTGACGACGGTCGTCGCGATGGCGGCCGTGGTGTCCCTGGCGACCGCGCTGATACTGGGCCGCTGGGTCGTCGCCCGCAGCCGTGAACTGGTCCTCGCGGCCCGCTCGTTCGGCGAGGACGGCGACTTCGCCGCGCCGTCGGTCCCGGCCACCGCCGAACTGGCCGAGGTGAGCCGCGAGCTGGCGGCGACGAGCGCGAAGCTCGCCGAGTCCCGGGAGCGGGAGCGGGCGCTGGAGACCTCGCGCCGGGAACTCGTCGCCTGGATCTCGCACGACCTGCGCACCCCGCTGGCCGGTCTGCGGGCCATGTCGGAGGCCCTGGAGGACGGCGTCGCCACCGACCCCGACCGCTACCACAAGCAGATCCGCACCGAGGTCGAGCGCCTCAACGACATGGTCGGCGACCTCTTCGAACTCTCCCGCATCCACGCCGGCACGCTCGCGCTGAGCCCGAGCCGGATGTCGGTGTACGACCTCGTCGGCGACGCGCTGGCGGGCGTCGACCCGCTGGCCCGCGAGTACGGCGTACGGCTGGTCGGCGACCGGGTGGAGCAGGTGCCGGTCGAGGTGGACGGCAAGGAGATGAGCCGGGTGCTGGGCAACCTGCTGGTGAACGCCATCCGCCGGACCCCGCCCGACGGCACGGTCGCGGTCGCCGCCGAGCGGTCGGCCGAGGGTGCCGTCGTCCTGTCCGTCACGGACGGCTGCGGCGGCATCCCCGAGGAGGACCTGCCCCGTGTCTTCGACACCGGCTGGCGCGGCACCCACGCCCGGACGCCCCCGGCCGGAGCGGGCCTCGGCCTCGCCATCGTGCGCGGGATCGTGGAGGCCCACCACGGGCAGGCCACCGTGCACAACATCCCCGGCGGCTGCCGGTTCGAGGTGGTGCTGCCCGCCGCCGCTTCCTGATCGCGGGCAGCACCACCGGTCCGTGTCGCGGGCGACGCCACCGGTCCGTCCGGGGCACCGGGCCCGACCTTCACCGGGCCCGGCTCTCACCGGGCGCGCGCGAACTCCCGCATCCCCTCCGCGAACCCGACCTCGGCCTTCCAGCCCAGTTCGGCCCGCAGCCGTGACGAGTCGGCCGTGATGTGCCGTACGTCGCCCAGCCGGTACTCCCCGGTGACCACCGGCAGCGGCCCGCCGTGCGCCTCGGCCAGCGCGTGGGCCATCTCGCCGACGGTGTGCGGCTCGCCGCTCCCGGTGTTGTACGCGGTCAGCGCACCCGGCGCGGAGTCCGCCTCCAGCGCCGTCGCGTTGGCGGCGGCCACGTCCCGGACGTGCACGAAGTCCCGGCGCTGCCGCCCGTCCTCGTACACCCGGGGTGCCTCGCCCCGGGCGAGCGCGGAGCGGAAGAAGGAGGCGACGCCCGCGTAGGGGGTGTCGCGGGGCATCCGGGGCCCGTACACGTTGTGGTAGCGCAGCGACACCGCCGACCCGCCCGTCGACCGGGCCCACGCGGCGGCCAGGTGCTCCTGGGCCAGCTTGGTCGTGGCGTACACGTTGCGCGGATCGACGGGCGCGTCCTCACCCACCAGCCCGGGCGTCAACTCCTCCCCGCACACGGGGCAGTTCGGCTCGAACCGCCCCGCGTCCAGATCGGCGACCGCGCGCGGCCCGGGCCGTACGACACCGTGCCGCGGGCACTCGTACCGGCCTTCCCCGTACACGACCATCGACCCGGCCAGCACGAGGCGGCGTACCCCCGCCTCGGCCATCGCGGAGAGCAGTACGGCCGTGCCCAGGTCGTTGCGCGAGACGTACTCGGCCGCGTCCCCGAACCCGACTCCGAGACCCACCATCGCGGCCTGGTGGCAGACCGCGTCCACGCCCGCGAGCGCCCGCCCCACCGCCACCGGACTGCGCACGTCGGCGCCCGGATCGTCCCGGACGTCGAACACGACCGCCTCGTGCCCGCGCGCCGTCAGCGCCTCGACGACATGGGACCCGATGAACCCGGCACCGCCGGTGACCAGTACACGCATGGGGCCACGCTAGGCGCGCGCGGCCCCCGGACCACGTGCCCACGCCCGCACGTCACGACTCCGTAAGACGCCACGCCGCCCCCGTCGCGCAGTCGCCGCCGCGGGGCCTGTTGAACGGCCCGGCCGGGGGTCACGTACCTGTTGCCGTGGGGCGGCGCGGTGCTGCCCGACGGCACCGGAGCGCGCTGCGGGCGGTGCCCGGAGGAAGGGTTGCGCCATTTCAGTGGAGACGAGTCGCCCGGCCGGAAGCACCCTCGACCTGGCCGCCCCCGTACGCCGGGAGGGGAGCGGGACCGGCGACGGCGACGCGGCGCGGGCCCGTCGGCAGGTGCGGGGTCTGGACGGCCTCCGCGGCCTGGCGGCGCTGTACGTCGTCCTGTTCCACTGCTGGCTGTACACCTTCCCGGGCTATCCGCACAGTTCGGCGCCTCCGTGGCTGGGCGGGCTGATGTTCGGGCGCCTCGCCGTCGTCTTCTTCCTGGTGCTGTCCGGGTTCTCCCTGGCGATCTCCCCGGCACGGCACGGCTGGCGGACGGCCGGGGTCGGCGAGTTCCTGCGCCGGCGCGCCTGGCGCATCCTGCCCCCGTACTGGGCGGCACTGGCCCTGAGCCTGCTGGTCTCCTGGTTCGTGGTGCCGGCCTCGCACTTCGGGCCGCCCACCGGCGCGACCGTCCTGGTGTACGGCCTGGTCGCCCAGGACGTGGTCACCGCCCCGACGCCGAACGGCGCGTTCTGGTCGATCGGGGTGGAGGCCGAGCTCTATCTCCTCTTCCCGCTGCTGCTGTTCGTCCGCCGGCGCTGGGGCGCCGTGCTGCTGGCCGTGTGCGTGACGGTCCCGGTGGTCGCCGCCGGGCTGACGGCGCCCGGCGGGACCCCCGTGGAGGGCGACAACTGGCTCGCTCCCCATCTCGCCCCGGTGTTCGCCGCGGGCGTGCTGGGCGCGGGGGTCGTGGCCGCGGGGGACAGGGTGCGGCGCCTGCCGTGGGGCTGGTTCGCCGTCCTGGCGGCCCTGCCGGTCGTCGCCGTGGGGGCCGTCCGGGGTTCCGTCTGGACGGTGAACCACTACTTCTGGATCGATCTCGCCATCGCCCCCGCCATGACGATGCTGGTCGCCGCCGTCGCCACCGGAAAGCCCGCCGTCCTCGTACGGCTCCTGACCGCGCGCCCCGTCCACGGCCTCGGCGGATTCTCCTACAGCCTCTACCTGATCCATCTGCCGGTCGTCCTGGCCGTGCTGCGCCGGGTCGCCCCGCATTTCGTGTCGCCGGGGCTGCCCACCTTCTGGTTCACGCTGGCGGTGGGCCTGCCGGCTTCCGTATGCGGGGCGTGGCTCTTCTCCCAGTTGTTCGAAATCCCGTTCAAGAAGAACAGGTCCTGGAAATCGATCGTCGCGGCCCGTTCCGGAGCCGCGGACCGGTCTCCGGCCGTCAGCCCGTGACGGTGGACTTCTGGCCGGCGGGAGTGACGGCGTACCACTGCCCGCCCTTGCCCTCGCCGTTCGTCTGCCCGGCCGCCGTGTCGCCGACGTACCGGTAGAGCGGCCAGCCGGCGAGGGTGAGCTGTGTCTCGCCGTTCCGGTGGACCGTGCCGAGGAGGCTCTTCTCCACCCCCGAGGTCTGCACGGACTCCGGCACGATCACCGGCAGCCAGGTCTTGGTGCAGGCGCCTGAGCACGTCCACTTGGACGGGTTCGGCTCGTCCTTGTCGTAGCGGTAGAGGGTCAGTCCCTTGTCGTCGGTGACGATGCTGCCCAGGCCCTGGGCCGCCCTCGTCAGCACGGCGGCGGTGGTGGCCGGCTGCCCGGCCGCGGGGCTGGTGCCGGCGGCCGGCGTGGAGACCGCCGGGTCCGGGGTGGCCGACGTGACCGGGGCGGCCGGGGCGGTCGGCGCCGCGGTGCCGGTGCCGCTGTCGTCCGAGGAGCCGCACGCCCCCAGCAGGAAGGCGGAGGCGAGCGCCAGAGCGAGGCTCGGACCGATGCGTCGCGGGATCAAGGAGGTGCCCTTCGTCGATGTCGCGTCTACCTGCTCCTTCAGTACGTCGGCCGCCTCCCGTCCGCTCAGCCGCCGCGTTCATGTGACGCACTCTTGACCATCGCGCGCGACCCGCGGCCCGCGGCGTGATGTTCAGGAATCTCAGGTCGATGAGCTGCCGCTATGGGTTGACCGTGGAGTCGCTGGAATTGTCGACGATATTGTCGGCAGTCGATTACGTTCGCTGCCGAGATCGAGACAAGCGCCCCGTGAAGCAGTTTCAGAACGCTCCGGGACACCCGCACCAGCGCTCTCGAAGGAGACACGACATGACGCACAGGATGAACCGCAGGGCCCTCATCAAGGGAATGGCCGCCGCCGCGGTCGCCGTTCCGGCGGCCGGGATCGCCGGCGGAGCGAACGCGTCGGCGGCGACGGCCGCGTCCGCCGCGACCACGGCCGACGCCCTGGCCTTCGACCCCGACGCGTACACCGAGATCACGACCACGATCTCCACCGACGACGGCGACAGGGAGGTCACCTACCACTTCTGGTCGGCCATCACCTACGTCACCGACCCGGTGGACGAGACCTACCAGAGCCTGACCGTGAGCGTCCCCGTCTCCGTCGACGGCACCGCCGTGGACGCCACCGACGCCCCGATCCTCGTCTCCAACTCGATCGGCGGCTACCTCCCCTCCTCGGTGTCGACCAACACGGGCGTCAGCAGCAGCCGGGCGAAGCTGGCGATCGCGGCGGGGTACGTCGCGGTGGAGCCCGGCGCCCGGGGCCGGACCCTGGTGGACTCCAGCGGTGACTACTACGGCACCGCACCGGCCGCGATCGTCGACCTCAAGGCCGCGATCCGGTACCTGCGCTTCAACGCCGGCACCGTACCGGGCGACACCGACAAGATCGTCACGGCCGGGACCAGCGCAGGCGGCGCCCTGTCGGCCCTGCTGGGCGCCTCCGGCGGCAGCTCGCTCTACGACGACCTGCTCGACGAACTCGGCGCGGCCGACGCCGACGACATCGTCTACGCCACCGGCGCCTGGTGCCCCATCACCGACCTGGAGAACGCCGACGGCGCCTACGAGTGGAACTGGGGCACCAACGAGACCGGCAGCGGCTCGGAGGTCGACCAGACCACCTCCGCGGACCTGATCGCCCTGTTCGAGACGTACCAGTCCTCGCTGGGCCTGACGGCGGACGACTACGGCACCGTCACGGCGGACAACCTCGCCGACTACCTGCTGGCGACCTACCTCGAACCGGCCGCCACCAGCTACCTGACGGACCTGTCGGACGACGACCGGACCACCTACCTGACCGCCAACACCTTCATCACCTGGGACGGTTCGGCGGCCACGTTCACCTGGTCCGACTACCTCGACCACGTGGGGACCCGCACCAAGAGCATCCCGGCCTTCGACGCCTTCGACCTCTCGGCGGGCGAGAACAACCTGTTCGGCGTCGACACCACCGAGGCCCGCCACTTCACCGACTACAGCCTCGCCAACGACACCAGCGGGACCGGCGGTTCGTCCCTGGACAGCGACATCCCCGCCAAGCTGGAGATGATGAACCCGATGTACTTCATCGGCGAGTCCAACGACGACCGGGCCAAGTACTGGTGGATCCGCACCGGGACCTCGGACAGCGACACCGCGCTCACGATCGTCGGCAACCTGGCTCTGAGCCTGGAGAACCTCGGGGACACCGTCGACGCCGCCATGTACTGGGACGGTGCCCACGGCGCCGACGAGGACCCGGCCGCCTTCATCACCTGGATCGCCGACGTGACCGGTTACACCGGCTGAGCCGAACCGCGCCCCGTGAGGAGCGCGGAGAGCGGCGCGCTCAGCCCCCACCGGGGTCGCGGGGGAGCGAGAGCAGGTGCCACTGCCAGGCGTCGAGGGCGACGAACAGGCCCGGGTCGGCCAGTTCGTCGCCCGCGCGGTCGTAGGTGCTCCCGTCGAGCAGCCCGGTCAGCCGGCAGGAGCGGCCCCGGAGTCCGTCCCAGGGGAGCGGAACCCGCCCCTGGGCCGGCTCCCCGGAGTAGTTGACCACGACGAGGCAGCGGTCCCGGTCCGTGGTCCAGGACCAGGCGAGGAGATTGCGGTGGCTGTCGTTGTCCGGCCAGCCCGTGCAGTCCAGCAACTGCCAGTCACCCTCGCGCACGGGGGCCACGGCGGCCACGAGCCGTTCGTGGAAGTCGCGCAGGTACGCGTCGGCATGCTCCTCGGGCCGGCGGGACAGGAACACCGGCAGGCGGACCCGGCGGCCCTCGAACTGGCCCTCGTGCCAGAGCGTGGCACCGGGCAGGGTGGCCACGGCCACGGCCGCCGCCCGCTCCCGGTCGCCCGGCAGCGCGGCGGCGGCCCGGGGCTCGTCGTGGTTCTCCAGGAACCGGACGAGCCCCCGCTGGTAGCCGAGGCCGGCCCGCACATGGGCGCGGACGGAACCGGCGTCCTCGTGGACCAGCCGGTCGTAGAGCCGCTTGTCGTAGCAGTGGTCGAAACCCTGCTGCTGGAGCGCCTGTTCGAGGTCCCAGTACGCCTCCGCGACGAAGAGCAGGCCGGGATGGCGCTCCCGGACCCGGCCGATGACGTACGGCCAGAAGTCCTCGGCGGGGACCTGCCCCGCCCGCTCGCCCCAGGTCTTCGCGAACACGTCGTTCATCGGCAGCATCGCCATGTCGCAGCGCACGCCGTCGGCCTGGTCGCCGATCGACACCAGCGTCTGGACCGTCGCCGCCCGGAGCCGCTCGCTGAAGGCGTTCAGCTGGACCACGTCCGGCCAGGGCGGGAAGTACGGGTCGCGGCCGAGGGCGTACACCTGCCCGGCGGCCTCGAGGAAGGCTTCCGGGGAGCGGGCCAGGTCCTCCGGCGTGCCCCGGACCAGGCAGTCCGGGCGCTCGGCGAGCCAGGGATGGTCGGGGGCCACGTGGTTGGGGACGTAGTCCAGGACCAGACGCACGCCGCGCGCGGCGAGTTCGGCCCGGGCCGCGGCCAGCCCCTCGGGGCCGCCGAGGGACCGGTCGACGACGTAGTCCCGTACGCAGTAGGGGGATCCGGCGACGTCCGCCTCGCTGAGGCCGGGCAGCGCCTCGCGGAAGGAGGCGAGCAACTCCGCGTTGTCCAGGGCGATCCGCAGCCCGGCCGGGCTGCGCTCCCACACGCCCATCAGCCACACGGTGTCCACGCCCGGCCGCGCCACCCCGTCCCAGACCTCGCCGGGAACATCGCCGAGGGTGACGGTGCGCCCGTACCGGCCGCTCAACTCGCCGAGCCAGACAAGGGTGTTGATCTCGTAGATCACCGTCATGACAGCGGCTCCTCCCGCAGCGCGCCCCAGTCTCCGGCGCCGACGACATGGAACAGGGTGGCGGTGACCGCGGCAAGCCCCGTCCAGCCGGTCTGGTGGGAGGCGCCGAGACCGGAGCCGTCGTCGCCGTGGAAGTACTCGTAGAACAGGATCAGGTCCTTCCAGTGCGGGTCCTCGGCGAACCTGGACCGGGCGCCGTGCACCGGGCGGCGGCCGTCCTCGTCGCTCAGGAAGGTCGAGGTGAGCCGGTCGGAGAGCGCGCGGGCGACCTCGTACAGGTTCAGCTGCCGGCCGGAGCCGGTCGGGTACTCCACGGTGAAGTCGTCGCCGTGGTAGGCGTGCAGGTTCAGCAGGGCCCGGACGAGCAGCAGGTTGACCGGGAACCACACGGGGCCGCGCCAGTTGGAGTTGCCGCCGAACATGCCCGAGTCGGACTCGGCGGGCAGGTAGCCGACGCCGTACGTCTCCCCGTGCACCTCGAACGTGTAGGGATGCGCCGCGTGGTGGCGGGACAGGGAGCGGATGCCGTGCGGGCCGAGAAACTCCTCCTCGTCCAGCATGCGGGCCAGGACCCGGCGCAGCCGGTCCTCGCCGAACAGCGCGAACAGGTGCCGTCCCGCCGCTCCGGACCCGAGGACGTCGTGGGAGGCGACCAGGCCCTCGACGGCCGGATGCCGCCGCACGAACTCCCTCGCGCCCTCGACGAGTTCGGGGAACCTGCGGTCGGTCCAGGCGCCGACCACGCTGGTCGCGACGAGCGGGATGAGGCCGACCATGGAACGCACCCGGAGCGGGGTGGCACTGCCGTCGGGCAGCCGCAGCACGTCGTAGAAGAAGCCGTCCTGCTCGTCCCACAGGCTCGCGTTGTCCTTGCCGATGCGGTTCATCGCGACGGCGATCCACGCGAAGTGCTCGAACAGCGTCTGCGCCTGCTCGACGTACACCGGGTTCTCCGCCGCCAGTTCGACGGCGATCTCCAGCAGGTTCTGGCAGTACAGCGCCATCCAGGCGGTGCCGTCGGCCTGGTCGAGCCGGCCGCCGGTGGGCAGGGGCGCGCTGCGGTCGAAGACACCGATGTTGTCCAGGCCGAGGAACCCGCCCTGGAAGACGTTGTTGCCGTCGACGTCCTTGCGGTTGAGCCACCAGGTGAGGTTCTTCGTCAGCTTCTGGAAGGCGTTCTCCAGGAAGACGCGGTCACCGCGGCCGGTGCGGTGCTTCTCCAGCTCGTAGACGAAGAGGACGGCCCAGGCGTGCACGGGCGGGTTGACGTCGCCGAAGTTCCATTCGTACGCCGGGATCTGGCCGTTGGGATGCAGGTACAGGCGGCGCAGCAGCAGCTCCAGCTGCGACTTGGCGAACCCGATGTCGACCATGGACAGCGCGATGGTGTGGAAGGCGAGGTCCCAGGCCGCGAACCACGGGTACTCCCAGGTGTCCGGCATCGACATGACCTCGTCGTTGACCATGTGGTACCAGGCGCTGTTGCGGACGCGCGGGTCGGCGGCGAGGGGATCGACGCCGTGCTCGGCGAGCCAGCGCTCCACGTCGAGGTAGTAGTACTGCTTGCTCCACAGCATCCCGGCCAGCGCCTGCCGCACCAGCCGCCGCTCGTCCTCGCCGAGACCGTCTGGGACGACATCCTCGAAGAAGGCGTCGGCCTCGGCCCTGCGGCTGTCCATCGTGGCCGCGAACCCGTCCCAGGGGTCGGTGAGTTCGCGGTCGCTCAGCCGCAGCCGGACGGTCGCCGCGCCGCCGCCGGGCACGGCCGCCACATGGTGCAACGCCGCCTTGGTCCCGGTCAGTTCGGGGTTGACGGCGTCCTTCTCGCCATGGACGACGTACCGGCCGATGCCGTCCTTCACGTACGGGGACGCGTTCGGGCTGCCGAAGACCCGCTCGTTGTTCGTGTCGTTCTCGGTGAACAGCGCGGGCGCGTCGGTGTCCCAGTACAGCCAGTGCGGGCCGAGTTCCGCGTGGTCGGCCCGGATGCCGCCAGGGACCTGCCGCAGGCCGGGCACCTCCGTGCCGCCCGCCCACGACCAGGTGTGCCGGAACCACAGAGTCGGCAGCAGATGCAGCGTGGCCTCGTCGGGGCCGCGGTTGTACGCGGTGATCTCGACGAGCAGGTCCTCGGGACCGGCCTTCGCGTACTCCACGAACACGTCGAAGTAGCGGCTCTCGTCGAAGACGCCGGTGTCCAGCAGCTCGTACTCGGGCTCGCCGCGTCCGCGGCCCCGGTTGACGGCCACCAGGTCCTCGTACGGGAACTCCGCCTGCGGGTACTTGTAGAGGAACTTCATGTACGAGTGGGTGGGCGTCGAGTCGAGGTGGAAGTAGTACTCCTTGACGTCCTCGCCGTGGTTGCCCTCGGCGTTGGTGAGGCCGAACATCCGCTCCTTGAGGATCGGGTCGCGGCCGTTCCACAGCGCCAGCGCGAGGCACAGCCGCTGCTTGTCGTCGCTGACGCCCGCGATGCCGTCCTCGCCCCAGCGGTAGGCCCGGGAACGGGCCTGGTCATGGGTGAAGTACGACCAGGCGTCGCCGTCGGGGCTGTAGTCCTCGCGCACCGTGCCCCACTGCCGCTCGCTCAGATACGGCCCCCAGCGCCGCCACGCCACCCGCCCCGCGTCGGCCGCCGCCAGCCGCAGCCGCTCGGCATCCGCCCCGCCACCGCGCCCGGTGCCGTCCGCACCGAGCTCCGTGCCGTCCGGAGCGCGCCCCGTGTCGTCCGCACCGCGCTCCGTGTCATCCGCGTTGTCCGCCATCGCACGCCGTCCCTTCAGCCCGCGGAGGTGTTGTAGTTGACGATCCCCTCCACCATGAGGGCGATCGCGCCCGCCAGCGGGCTGTCCGCCTCCTTGCTCACCACGTCGGGTAACCGGTGGGCCTCCTCCTCGGTGGCCGCCACCATGCCCCAGAAGGCGTTGTAGCCCGAGGGGTCCACCGGCTTGTCCACGGCCGCCCCGACCGTCAGGACGCCGCCCACCTCGGTCACGGCGAGCGCGCCCATCTGCTGAAGGGTGCCGGGGTCCCGCCCTTCGGCGGCCACCACGCTCCACCCCGTCACGTCCACGCACCGCAGCGCCGCGAGCAGGCTGCCGGCACTGTCCTGGCCGGTCAGGACGATGTCGGGCAGGACGAGGGCCACCGGCCCCCGCGTCATCGGCAGGCCGGAGCGGATCGCGCCCTCAAGGCCTGGTTCGAGCGCCTCGTCCTGGTAGACGAAGACCATCTGAAGGGTCCTCGCATACCGTTCGAGATAGGCCACTGTGTCGAGCTTGTGCGCGCCGAACACGACGACCACGCGGACGTTGAGACCGCTCTTGGCCAGTTCGACGACGGCTTCCAGGCTGCGGTCCAGCACGGTGACGCCAGGAGCCAGGCAGTGCAGCTCCTTCGGGTAGGGCGCACTGAAACGCGTGCCGAATCCGGCGCAGGGCAGGATGATCGAGACATCGGGGGCGGGCGCGGAAGAACGATGCATGGAGTGGCTCTCGGATTCTGTCGTCGACCGGGGAACCTTGCGCGCCTTGCAGACGGGGTGGTCCCCCGGGCCGAGGCCGCGCCGCGGGCCCGGAGGACATGCTCGCGATCACCGTAATGACCGGGACGGCTCCAGGCGAGATGGCAGCCCTCCCGCTCCCGCGCCCGCATGGAGCACGGCACGCCTGGGTAGCCAGCACCACGGTGCTCGCGGAACCTCCGCCGCCTCCGGTGTCACACGCGTACGGCAAGGACCGGACCCCAGGGGAAGACAGAGCGAAAGAGGACGCTGGATGCGGGTGCTGTTGTCCACCTACGGGACGCGTGGCGATGTCGAACCCCTGGTGGCTCTCGCGGTGCGGTTACGGGCGCTCGGTGCCGAGGTGCGCATGTGTGCCCCGCCCGACGAGGAGTTCGCGGAGCGGCTGGCCGGGATCGGCGTGGAGCTGGTGCCGGTCGGGCCGCCGGTGCGGGAGCTGATGCGGGGGACGACCCTGCCGTCGGCGGCGGACCTTGCCCGCTACCGGACCGAGATGGTCGGCACGCAGTTCGACGTCTTCCCCGCGGCGGCCGACGGGTGCGACGTCATGGTGGCGGCCGGCCTGGCGCAGATCGCCGCGCGGTCCGTGGCCGAGGCCGCCGGCATCCGCTACGTGTACGCCTGCTACTCGGCGGTCAACCTGCCCTCGCCCCACCACGCCCCGCCGCCGCGACCGGGCTGGCCCGAGCCGGCGGCGGACGACAACCCCACGCTGTGGGAACTGGACGCCGACCAGGTGAACGCGCAGTTCCGCGAGGTGCTCAACGACCACCGGGCGGCCATCGGTCTGCCACCCGTGGACAACGTCCGCGACCACGTCTACACCGACCGGCCCTGGCTGGCGGCGGACCCGCTCCTGGGAGCGTGGCGGCCGGTCCCGGGCCTCGACGTCGTACAGACCGGTGCCTGGACCCTGCCGGACGAACGCCCGC
This sequence comes from Streptomyces sp. NPDC048278, assembly GCF_040652195.1. Taxonomy (NCBI): domain Bacteria; kingdom Bacillati; phylum Actinomycetota; class Actinomycetes; order Kitasatosporales; family Streptomycetaceae; genus Streptomyces; species Streptomyces sp. NPDC048278. The sequence continues at coordinate 12,584 of NZ_JBEZLP010000017.1, read as the reverse complement.
TCCCGCCCGAGCTGTTGGCGTTCCTGGACGCCGGGGACCCGCCCGTCTACGTGGGGTTCGGCAGCATCCGCCCGTCGCCGGACATCGCCCGCAGGGCCGTCGAGGAGAGCCTGGCCCAGGGGCACCGGGTGCTCGTCTCCCGCGGCTGGGCGGACCTGGACCTGCCCGAGGTCCGGGACGACTGCCTCGCCATCGGCGAGGTCAGCCACCAGAGCCTGTTCCCCAGGGTGGCCGCCGTGGTGCACCACGGCGGCGCGGGCACGACACTGACGGCCGCCCGGGCGGGCGTGCCGCAGGTGGTGGTGGCCCTCCAGCTCGCGGACAACCCGTACTGGGCCGGCCGGGTGGCGGCCCTCGACATCGGCGCGGCGCCGGACGGACCGGCTCCGGACGCCGACACCCTGCGCGTCGCGTTCAAGACGGCCCTGGCCCCCGGGACCCGGGCACGCGCCAGGGCACTGGGCGCCGAACTCCGCACCGACGGAGCACAGGTGGCCGCGAACCTCCTCCTGGACACGCTCCGCTGACCGGGACCGGGACCGGGACCGGGACCGTGACCGTAACCGGGACCGGGACCGGGACCGGTCTCCTCCGGTCCGGGCCCGCCGCCCTGCGGCCTCGGGTCCCCGGCGCGGTGGCCTGCTGTTAGCGTTCCGACGCATGGCAGACAGCGTGTACGTGGGCAAGGCGGGCAAGGACGCGGCAATGGACCGGGGTTGGCTGCTGGGCCACTTCAAGGAACACGGCGATCCCCGGCACAGCCAGGCCGTCGAGGTCAAATGGGGTGTCCACGCACGCGGCGAACAGCGGACCCAGTGGGTGCAGGGCGAGGAGCGCGAAGCCCTCCTGGTCCTCATCACCGGCCGCTTCCGCCTGGAGTTCCCCGGCCGCAGCGTGCTCCTGGAGGAGCAGGGCGACTATGTCGTCTGGGGCCGGGGCGTCGACCACTCGTGGGTCGCGGAGGACGAGTCCGTCGTCCTGACCGTGCGGTGGCCCTCCGTACCCGGATACGCCACGCCCTAGGCCGGCCCGCCCCGAACGCCGAGGCCGTCCAGCAACAGGGCGAGTCCCGCCAGGAATTCGTGGTCCGGGTCGACGTTCCTGGCGCTCCGTGCGGTCTCCGCCAGGTAGGGGAACTCGGCGGGCGGCAGTTCGGTGATGGCCACCGTCCCCGGACCGGACAGCGGGCCGAGGTGCTCCAGCTGGATCGCTCCGATGACGTAACTCAGCAGGCCGCGCAGGGCGATGACCCGCCGCTCGCCCTCGACGCCCGCGTCCGTCAGGACGCCGAGCACGGACTCCGACCAGCGCAGCACTCCGAGGGAGTGGTGCCGGTGGACGATGGTCAGCGGGACGACCGCCGGATGGGCGCCCACGGTGTCGCGCAGCCGCCGCGCCATGGCCTCGATCCGCTCGCGCCACGACGCGCCGGGATCCGGCGGCCCGGCGTCCACCCCGCCCAGCACGAGTTCGACGACGAGCCGTTCGAGCTCCTCGCGATCGTGCACGTACCGGTACAGCCCCATGGTGCTCGTCCCGAGCTCCTGGGCGACGGCGCGCATCGACAGCCCGGCGAGTCCGTCGCGGTCGATGACGGCGAGGGCGGCCGAGGCGAGCCGATCGGGGGTGAGGGAACGCGGACGTGGCATGGCGGTTGACAGCGTACGGCATACGCCTACGCTGGTAGGCGTATGCCGTACGCTTACGGAGGGGGAAGTCTATGCGTATGAGCCGTCGTCCGGTGGCACCCGGTTCTCTCGTGACCGGGCGCGACCTCACCACCGTCTCCGGCGACCAGGTCGCCGTGCCCGCCCCCGACCGGTTGATCCATCTCCAGTTCCGGCGGTTCGCCGGCTGCCCGGTCTGCAACCTGCACCTGCGGTCGGTGACCAGGCGTCACGAGGAGATCGAGGCGGCCGGTGTGCGCGAGGTCGTGGTCTTCCACTCGCCCGCCGCGGAACTGCTGCCGCACACGGCCGCGCTCCCGTTCGCCGTCGTCGCCGACCCGGCCCGGCGGCTGTACGCGGAGTTCGGGGTGGAACGGTCGCCCCGCGCCCTGCTCGGCCCGCGCGCCTGGGGGCCGATCGTCCGGGCGGTCCTGAGCGGTGTGCGGGAGGTCGTCCGCGGGCGGGAGCAGCTGCCCGCGGCCAGCCCGCACGGCGGCCGGCTCGGCCTCCCCGCGGACTTCCTCGTCGCCCCCGACGGTCGCGTGCTCGCCGTCAAGTACGGCGAGCACGCCTACGACCAGTGGTCCGTCGACGAGCTGCTCGCGCTGGCGGCCCGCGCACCGCGTCCGCCCGGCCCGGCCCCGGCCGCCCGGTGACCGGCCGTCGGCGCCGCCCGCTCAGCGAGTGGTGCCGAAGTCCTGCGTCCAGTAGCTGCCGGGCTGTGCGAGACCGACGCCGATCTCCTTGAACGTGCAGTTGAGTATGTTGGCCTTGTGGCCCGCGCTGGCCATCCAGCCCGCCATGACCTGCTCGGGAGTGGCGTAACCGTAGGCCACGTTCTCGCCGTAGGCGCTCCAGGTGTAGCCGGCGGCGGTGATCCGGTCTCCGGGGGAGGAGCCGTCGGACCCGGTGTGCGACATGTTCTGGTGCTGCGCCATGTCCGCACTGTGTGCCTGCGCGACCTTGGTCAGCGTGGTGTTCAGGGTCAGGGCCGAACAGCCGACCTTGGCGCGCTCGGCATTGACGAGCTCCACGATGCGAGCGACGACGCCGGACGCCGTGGCGGTGGCCTTCGGGGTGCTCGACGCACTCGGGCTCGGGGTGCTCGACGTGCTCGACGTGTTCGACGGCCTGGGGACCGCGGAAGCGGCGGCGGTGGTGTGCCGGGCGCTGGGGGACGCGGTGGTGCGGGGCTTGGGCGGGGTGGTCCGGGCGGTGTGCGAAGGCGCTGCGGCCTTCGGCCTCGGCGCGCTGGGCTTCCCGGTGCGCGCAGGGGCGTGAGGAGTCTTCGCGGCGCTCGCGGCGGCGCTGGGCGCCGCCGACGCCGTCCACGAGGGCTCGCCGGTCGGGACGGTGTCCCAGGGGCGGCTCCGGTGGGCGTCGTTCCACCAGGACGTCCTGCTCCACGAGGCCGTCGTCGCGTTGTCCTCGGCGCTGGTGGACCGGCGTCCGCCACTGTCGGGCCAGTTGGTACAGGCCAAGGCGGCGGACGGTATGCCCACGGCGCCCGCGGCGACGGTGGCGATGACTATCCGCCGGTATTGCGTGTTCCTACGATGTCTACCCATGCGTAACCCGCTCCTGAGCTGCGGCAGCGTCCTGCGGGTCGTCATTCTTAGGACGCCTCCACCACGTACGCAAAGGGCCTCGCCACTAGCTCGCCTAGTAGGCCCGGGCACCCCTTGCCAGGGGAGCGGGAAGCGTCGGTCCGCCCCTCGCGGCCCACGCGGAATCCTGTCGCCCCGTCAGAATCCCTACGCGCACCCAGAACGGCCGAAGACGGCACCCGCCCGGAAAGCCGCACGTCCAGGCACGACACACGCGCCTACCAAGCCGGACAAATCCCATATGTCATCAGAGCGGCCTCTACTATCCGGCCCGGCGAGGTCCCGGATCCGCTGTGACCGATGTCACGGAATAGTGCATTCCGGTTCTCGTCCGACCTGGATGCCGGGGTATCGCTCGGCACTGCGTCGGAACGGTTCGACGCCGCGCGATCGCCGCAGAGGCAGAGGTGCCGACCGAGGGCCGCCGGGGCGAAGCAGCCCCTCGGCGGTTGTCACGGATAGGAGGTGGTGCGGGTGACATGAGCGTGAAGCAGACGGGGTGATGATCCGAAGCCGTGGCGGGAGTAGGCCGGGATCGCGCGGGAACTGGAGTGCACGGTGACGCGTTCGAGCCCGAGTTCCCGAGCACGGTCCAGGACCGCGTCGATGAGCCGGCCGCCCAGGCCGCCATCGCGTTCGCCGGGAACGACGTACACGCACTGGAGGTCGCCCGATGCCCGGTGCAGGGCACGCGGGCTGGGCACCCGTGGGAGGACCGCCAGCCAGGCCATGCCGACGATCACCTCATCGCGGACCACGACCATGCAGCGGTGCGACGACGTGTTCTCCCTCGCCCACGTGACGAAGTGCCGCACGAACTCCGCGCGCCCGGTGACGGGAGCGTCCTGGTTCTCCAGGACCCACTGCCATCGGAGTTCGGCGACGACCTCCAGTTCATCGGAGGCGGCCGGACGGATGACGACGTTGTTCTCCACCCGCGCATTGTGCGGTCATCCGCCCGCCGCCGTCATCCCCACAAAGTGGCCCCGCACCCACCACGCTCCACATCTCGCCGCCCTGGTGGGGCCGTGAAATCGGCTGCATCCGAAAAGGCCGCTCTGCATGCGACCGAGGCCGTGTCCTGTCCCCTCCGTCAGGATTTTCTGCATCAGTTCGGTATCGGCTTCTAGGCTGGTTGTGGCGACGGAACTTGCGGACGGGGGGACAGTGGCGCCGACAGACATCCCGGGTCTGCTGAGGGGGCTGGCCGAGGCGGACGATCGGAGTGGGGCCCGGCTCGCGGCCTGGGACATTCTGGGAGGGGCCTGCGTCGGTGGCGGAGCGTCCATCGAGGCCACCACCCCGGAAGCGGTGCGGGGACTCCTGCGGTTGCTGGAAGGACGGAGTGCCGCATGGGTGGCCGACGTGCTGGGCGTTCTCGACGCGACCGCTGCCGTTCTGGGCGAGTGGGAAGAGCAACAGCACATGAGTTCCAGGCCTGAGTCGTACGACGCTCAGGTCGAGTGGGAGACCGTCGTGGCGGAGCTCCTCGCCCAGGGCCTCGGCCTGGTCCGCCCCTCGCTGACGGACGGTGACCCGGAAGTACGGTCCATGGCCGCGGCCCTGATCGGGGACGCGTCCGTCGAGTGGACGGCCGATCTCGACCTGCTGCTCGTGGCCGAGGCGACGGAGCCGCACCCGCTCGCGCGCGCCTGCCTGGCCGAGGCGGCGGTGACCCTCGCTGTGCGTTCCCCGGCAGGCAGGCTGCCCGGCCGGGTGCGGCAGTGGCTGCGTGATCCCGAAGGTGTTGTGCGCTTCAGGGTCGCCCGCACCGCGAGACGGGCACCGGTTGCCGAAGACGCGCAGCTCGCCCGCCTGGCCGAGGGGGTGTACGACGCCGACTCCGGGGCGGTGGAGACGGTCTGGCCCGCCGAGGTCTGAGGAAGCGTTCGCGCCGTCCCCCGTGACCGGGCGCACGGTCTGGCCGTACGAGGGAGTTGATAGCCTCGACGGGCCAGTCGAGCCACATCCGTGGTCAGGGAATCCGGTGCGAATCCGGAGCTGACGCGCAGCGGTGAGGGGGACGGGCGGGGCACGCACGCCACTGGGAGACCGGGAAGGCGCCCCGGCCGGACGAACCCGAGTCCGAAGACCTGCTGGCACCTCCGTGCCCCGGCGCGGAGGGACGTCCGTAGGCCAGGCTCCGCGTACGAGCCCCGACCCCAAAGGCATGCCCGTGCTCCGTACCCCGGCCCTGCTCCTCACCTCCGCCCTGCTGCTCACCGCCTGCGGTTCCTCCGACGGCGACGGCGACGACCCGAAGGCGGAGCGGACCGCTGCCGCCGGATACCCCGTCACCCTCGACAACTGCGGCGACAAGGTCACCCTGAAGTCGGCCCCGAAGCGGGCCGTCTCCCTCAACCAGGGCACCACCGAGATCCTGCTCTCCCTCGGCCTGGCCGACCGCATGGCCGGTACGGCCACCTGGACCGACCCGGTGATGAAGGGCCTGGAGAAGGCCGACGCGTCCGTGCCGCGCCTCGCCGACAACAACCCCTCCTTCGAGAAGGTCCTGGACGCCGAACCCGACTTCGTCACCGCCTCGTTCGTCTCCACCCTCGGCAAGGGCGGGGTCGCCACCCGCGGGCAGTTCGAGAAGCTGGGCGTGCCCACGTACGTCTCGCCGTCCGACTGCTCCGAGGGCAAGGACAACGACAGCGGCGGCGACGGATCGCGCTCCACCCCCCTCACCCTCGACGCCGTGTACGGCGAGATACGCGACCTGGCCCGCGTCTTCGACGTCGAGAAGCGGGGCGAGACGCTCGTCGCCGAGCTGACGAAGCGGGTGCGCACGGCCACCGCCGGACTGCACGCCTCGGACGTGTCCCTCATGTACTGGTTCGCCAACTCCCAGTCTCCCTACCTCGCCGGCTGCTGCGGCGCGCCCGGCGCCATCACCCGTGCCGTCGGCGCGAAGAACGCGTTCGCCGACACCCACGACGAGTGGCCGCAGATCAACTGGGAGACCGTCGCCGACCGCGACCCCGACGTCATCGTCATCGGCGACCTGACCCGCAAGCAGCAGACCGCCGAGACCGCCGCGGCCAAGATCCGTTTCCTGGAGACCAACCCCGCCACCCGCAACCTGACCGCCGTCAAGAAGAAGCGGTATGTCCTGCTGAGCGGGCAGGCCATGAATCCGTCCATCCGCACGGTCGAGGGGATCGAGAAGGTCGCGGCCGGCCTGCGTGACTTCGGGCTCGCCAAGTGAGCCTCCGCGCCCTCCTGTTGACCGGCGGGGGACTGGCCGCGCTGCTGGTGTCGATCGCCGTGGCGGTGACGATCGGCCCCGCCGACATCTCCACCGGTGACGTCTGGGCGTCCGTCGCGGCCCATCTCGGGCTCGGCGAGAGCGCGTTGGCGCCGCTGCGGGACGGCATCGTGTGGAACCTGCGGATGCCGCGCACGCTGCTCGCCGCCGTGTGCGGGGCCGGACTCGCCGTGTGCGGCGCGGTCATGCAGTCGCTGCTGCGCAACCCGCTCGCCGACCCGTTCGTGCTCGGCGTCTCCTCCGGCGCGTCCACGGGAGCGGTCGCCGTGGTGGTGCTGGGTGTGGGCGGGGGAGCGGTGTCGCTGTCGGCGGGCGCCTTCCTCGGCGCGCTGCTCTCCTTCGCCCTGGTGCTGCTGCTCAGCCACACCCTCGGCGGCAGCACGGACCGGGTCGTCCTGTCCGGGGTCGCGGCGATGCAGCTGTTCTCCGCGCTGACCTCGTTCACCGTGCTGACCTCCGCGGACGCCGAGACCACCCGGGGCGTGCTGTTCTGGCTGCTCGGCTCGCTGACGGGCGCGGACTGGGGGCAGGTGCTGCTGTGCTCCGTCGTGCTCGCCGTGGTCCTCACGGTGTGCCTCGGGCACGCCCGTACGCTCGACGCCTTCGCCTTCGGCGACGAGGCCGCCGCCGGACTCGGCGTCCATGTCGCCCGTACCCGCCTGGTCCTGCTCTGCGCGACCGCGCTGCTCACCGCCGCGCTGGTCAGCTGTGCCGGCGCGATCGGCTTCGTCGGCCTGGTCCTCCCGCACGCCACCCGCGCCCTGACCGGCGCCGGCCACGCCCGCCTCCTGCCGGTCACGGCCCTGACCGGGGCGGTCTTCCTGGTGTGGGTGGACACCCTGGCCCGAACCGTCCTCGACCCCCAGGAGGTCCCGGTGGGCGTGGTGACGTCCCTGATCGGCGTGCCGGCGTTCGTGGCCGTGCTCTACCGCGGACGGAGCAGGGCAGCATGACCAGCCTCCACGCGGACGGTGTCGTACGGCGCCTGGGCGACAAGGCCGTCGTCGACGGCGTCACCCTCACTCTGCGCCCCGGTGACACCGTCGGCATCCTCGGCCCCAACGGCTCCGGAAAATCAACCCTGTTGAGGCTCCTGGCCGGGGTCCTCGCCCCCACCGCAGGCGTCGTCACCCTGGACGGTCGCCCGCTCACCGAGGTCGGCCGCCGTGCCACCGCCCGCCGTATCGCCACGGTCGAACAGCACACCGACACCCAGACCGAACTGACCGTCCGGGACGTCGTCTCGCTCGGCCGCATCCCGCACCGCCGCGCCTGGACACCCCCGACGACGGCCGACGCGGCAGCCGTCACCGAGGCCCTGCGGAGCACCGGGCTGACCGACCGGGCCGGCCAGTCCTGGCACACCCTCTCCGGCGGCGAACGCCAGCGCACCCAGATCGCCCGCGCGCTCGCCCAGCAGCCCCGCGAACTCCTCCTCGACGAACCCACCAACCACCTCGACATCCAGCACCAGCTCGACCTCCTGGAACTGATCGCCGGCCTGCCGGTCACCACCGTCATCGCCCTGCACGACCTCAACCTCGCCGCGATGTACTGCGACCGCCTGCTCGTCCTGCGCGACGGCCGCGCGGTGACGGAGGGCACCCCGGCCGAGGTGCTCACCCCCGACCTCATCGAGCGGGTCTACGGCGTCCGCGCCGAGGTGACCCACGACCCCGGCCACCCCGTGATCCGCTTCCTGCGCCCGGCCGCCCGGGACGGATCTCCCCTGGAGAGGAGTGCGACGAGCGATGCCTCGACAGCGCCCTGAAACGGCCGGTACGGAGCACACCTCCGCCGAACCGGCACCGTGCCGCGTCGTCGTCTGCCGGGACTGCTGCTGCGGAACCCCCAAAGTCACCGGCGTGGATCACGACCGGCAGCTCGCGCGCCTGGCCGAGGAGGTACCCGTACGCGTCTCGGACTGCCTCGACGTGTGCGAACACGCCAACGTGATCGTCGTCCAGCCCTCCGCCGCGGCCCGCGCGGCAGGCGCCCGCCCGGTCTGGCTCGGCCTCGTCAACGACCCCGACGCCACCGAGGACATCACCGCCTGGGTCCGGGCCGGCGGCCCCGGCATCGCCCCCTGCCCCGACATCCTCGACCTCTACGCCTTCACCCCGCCCCGCAGGTCGCGATGAGTGCACGCACGGGCACGCCCCCTGGTACGGCCCGAGCACGGGCGGCTTCGACACGACGGAAACGGTGGACAATCCGGTGGTCGGGGACTGCGTCGGAGAAGCGGAGGCCGCCTGACAGGTCATGGGGGCAAGGCGACCGGTGAGGATGTCCGCAGCTCGATGGTATTGAATGCCAGGGCGAATGCTCGGATGGCGAGCAAGGCGGAAGCCTTTGGTGGCTCGACATGCTGGAAGGGGGCAAGTGATGGCAATGCTCGCAGAGATCCGAGCCTTGCTGGGTGAACCCGGATTCAACTGGACGGATCCGGCGCCATGGTGCGAACTGGAGCGGGAGTTCGGAATCGAATTCCCGGCGGACTTCCGTGAGATCGTGGATGCCTACGGTTCGGTCCAGATCAACAATCAACTGTATCTGGAGCACCCCGCCGGCCATCTTGTGCACAATCTGAGGGAATCCATCAGGGGTGATCTCGAGCTTTTCCGCGAGGACGACATGGCGGAGTACCTGCCGAGTCCGGCGGGGGCGAACCCCGGTGAGCTGATGCCGGTGGCGTCGGCCACGACGGGGGAATGGATTTTCCTCCGTGTTCCCGACAGCCCTTCTTCGCCTTGGCGCGTCCTGGTCCAGGAGCTTGACAGCCCGGCGTCGGTGCTCCATGAGATGACATTCGGTGAGTGGTTGCTGGCTTACCTCAGGGGTGAGGACGTGACGGTGTCCTCCCGCAACTTCGCGCCCGATCGCCCGTTCTTCGGACCGCTGAGCTGAACTCCGGGCAGGCGGCCATGCCGTAGATCGTGCCGACGAGCGTCGGTGCGAACAGAGACGTCAGGCTCGTGCGGCAGCATGCCGTGGACCGCCGATTCTGAGCGCGGTTTCGGCATGCTGCCGTCGGTGAGTGGGTTAGTTGCCGGTCAGAACACGACGAGTGGTGCGTTCGGGCCGGGGTCGTAGTCGAATTTGAAGTTGATCCGGGTTTCGCCTCCACTGCAGCTCTTGGTGGTGAGGATCTCGGTTCCCCAGCCGAAGCTGGGATCGTCACCGACGCACGTACTCCGGTTCTTGGGCCTGATCGAGAGCTGGCCGGTGTCGCTCCAGTAGTTCGGGTCGAAGAGCTGGTCCGAGGCGCCGTTGCAGGACCACTGGATGATCCTTCCGGCGTTGTCGCTCCAGCACTTTCCGGTGGTCCGGTTGACGATGCTGTAGAGACCACCGCCGGCGGGCACGAACTTCCAGCTGCTGTAGTCCCTGAGTCCTCCCGTCACCACCTCGACACCGTTGGTGCTCGACGAGACGCTCAGATAGCGGTTGTCGTCGTGGGCGTTGAGCAGTTGGATGCCCGCGTTCGCGGCCAGGCGGCGGAACCCGACGGCGTAGTGGTCGGACGACATGGCACGCAGGACGCCGCCGTAGCCGGCGATCCGTTCGTTGGACACCATGTAGTCCAGTTCCCCACCGCTCTGCTGGGTGGAGGTCTGGCTGGTGTACCTGTGCCAACCTCGTTGGATGGTGAGCGTGCTCGGGGCGCGGTTCCAGTCGCCCATCGCGGCCCAGATGCGGGTCCCCGCTATCGCGCTCATGGTCGACAGCAGCTGTGCGCCGTCGTTGCCCCCGCTCGCCAGGGCGTGGACGGTGAAGAAGAGCGTGCCGCCCAGGGTGATACCGAGGGCCGGCCGGGACGTCGGAAGCCCGTTGCTGCCGTAGAACGCGGGCCTGGCGATGTGGACCTCAGGGGCGTCGTAGCTGGTCAGAATGGCGAGGTTCACCCGGTTGCCGCCGAAGTCGGTGCGCACGAAGTAGATGTGCCAGTCCGCACGCTGGCCGGGCGGTCGCCACAGGTACTCCTGTACGCGCCACCCGCTCCAGTGCGTGGTGCCCGCCAGGTAGCGGGATGTCCAGATCAGTTGTCCGGGCGGGTTGGGGCCGGCCTCCTGCAAGGAGATCACGTTGTAGCCCGCGCTGGTCAGCTGGGGGATGTCGGTCGACCACTTGCCGCCGCCGCCCTGCATGTTGTACGTGGCGGGCCGGTAGTCCTCCACGGCGGCGTCGGCGCGTTGCGGTGCCCCGAGGGTGATGAGCGCGCTCGCCAGCATGGCCACGGCGAGCAGCGGCACGATGAACTTCGTCCGCAGGAGGCCACCGCTGCGGCGGCGGCGCGGTCTTTCGCGGGATGCCCGGGGGAGGGGAAGCCTCATGGGGTGTCCTTTCTGGCCCGCGCCGATGACGGCGCGAGAAGTGCGCGAGGAGTGTGTGAGGGGTGCACGGGAGTCAGCTGCCGACCGTGTCCGAGCTGTCGGTGGTGGCGGCCGGTGCGGGTGCCGTGTAGGCATTGATCACGACCTGGCCCGGGTACGCGGCCGTCAGCGGATCGGTGACCGATGCCGGGGCGTCCGTGTCCACGACGATCCGGTCGTTCATCCCGTCGTAGTGCACGGCCACGCTGTACGCGGTGGTGTCACCGTCGGCCGAGACCTGCCGGACGACCTCGTTCTGGATGTCGGTGATCTGGGCGAGCGTGAACTGCCGGCTCTTCGCGGTGGTGGGGGTGGGCCAGTCGGCCGGGATCTCTCCGTACTCGGAGGTCCAGCCGGGCGGCTTCCGCAGGTCGTCGATGTCGCCGGAGTAGTCGGAGGGGAAGATGATCACCGGCCCGATGTTCGGGTCGTCGAACGCGGCGAGCGCGCAGTTGTAGTCGGCGAGGGCCTGGACCTGCTGCCACTGCAGTTTCGTCGCGGCGTCGCCGAAACCGGACGCGGGTGCCGCGGCGGTGGCCCCGACGGTGCCCACGGCGATCTGGTCCGGGGTGCACTTGGCCGGCGGCGGATTGTCGAGGGTGTACGCCTTGATCTCGAGTTTGCCCGCGTACTGGGCGGCCAGCGGATCGGTCACCGACGCGGGGGCGTCGGTCTCCGCCACCACCCAGTCGTGCATCCCGTCGTAGTGGACGTTCAGCTGGTAGGTGGTGTCGCCGCCGGGTTGTATCTGTGCGGTGACCGCGTCCTGGAGGGCGTTGATCTGGTCGACCGTGAACTGCTGGCTGAGCCCGGGGGTGGGGTCGGGCCAGTCGGTGGGGGTCTGCCCGAACTCGTCGGTCCAGTCCGGCGGCTTCTGCAGGTCGTAGATGTCACCGGTGTAGTCCGAGGGGAAGATGACGACCGGCCCGACGTCGGGGTCGTCGAACGCCGCGATCGCGCCGTTGTAGGAGGCGAGCGCCTGGAGTTGCTCCCACTGGGCTTCGGCGCCGGTGGCCACCGCCTGTACCTCGGAGGCGGACAGGGCCCGGTTGTAGACGCGGAAGTCCCGCATCCGGCCCTTGAAGTACAGGTCGGAGGAATACAGCGAGCGTCCGATGTAGTCCGCGGTGGTCGTCCCGCCGCCGATCGCGCCCGGGGTGATCGTCACCGACGTGTTGCGGGCCTTCTCCACGCCGTTCTCGTACAGGACGCCGGTGTTGCCCGTCTGCGTGTACGTCACGTGCTTCCACATGCCGCGGTACAGCGCGTACGAGGTCGACGGCCGGGTCTGCTGCTCGGCGTGGAAGTCGGTCAGCGTGATGCCGGTCCGGAACTGGTTCCCGGTGCTGAACAGGTAGCCGTTGCCGCTGGTGCCGCTCGTGTTGCCGAACCCGTAGAGGAAGTACGGCTTGCCCATGGTGGGATCGATCCACACGTCGAACGCGACGGTGATCGTACTGAGCCCGGCCATGATGTTGTTCGGCACCTTGATGTACGTGTTGGAGCCGTTGAAGCCCAGTCCGTCCGCGTCGCCCCAGTCGGCGGTGCCGTTGACCGTGCCGTCCTTCCCGTGGCCGGAGGCGTCGTGGGCGACCGTGCCGGACGTCTCGTCCAGCTTGTACCGCAGGAGCAGCCCGTCGGTGATCGAGGCCTGCGCGGGGACGGC